>DATLQD010000121.1:0-5185 GCA_035535315.1 Gaiellaceae bacterium | reverse complement strand
GCGAGGGGCGCCGCAGACGGCCGCCCTCCCGCTGTTCAGCTGATTCGGGTCGTACAAACGTATGACTCGGCTCGTGGCGACAACCCCTACCCCAGTACAGGAGTAGCCGGAAGGAAGTTCAGTACCCCATTGCCGCATGGCTTGCTGACCTCTCGCCTCGAATTCCCGATCGCGCCGCGGACAGGGCCGCAAACCCCAACGGCGCGCTTTCCCAGCATGTCGCCGCTTTGGGCAAACTTCCATGGGCCGGGGGGCTCAACCAGCGTTGAGGTTTCTCAACACTCGCGACCATCAGCACGCTTGTGAAGGGCGGTGCAACGACCCAATTGGGCCGTACGACCCATTGACCTGCTCAGGCTCGGGGTGCCACACTGTTGCGGCCACTGAGTAGCACCCGTTGACAGACGCTCGAACAAATATGCGACGGACCACCGTGCTGGTCGCCGACAGCAGGCCGCGCGGGCGGGCACGTCGACGCGCCGCACTCGAGGAAAGTGGGCTGGAGGTCTGCGCAGAGGTCGCAAACGCGGCCGACGCGGTGGGCGTCGCCGGCCGCCAGGCGCCCGACATCTGCCTCATCGATGCGCACCTGGACGATGTCGTCGCCGCCGCCGCCGGCATCAAGACCCGCGCGCCGGCGAGCCGGGTCGTCATCGTCGGCGGGACGGCAAACGGCCAGGTTCTCGACGCACTCGCAGCGGGAGCATCCGGTTACCTCGTCGGCCGAGACCCGACGCGGCTCGCCCATGTGCTCGAACGCGTACGAGACGGCGAAGTGGCAATTCCGCGCGCCCTCGTCGCCACCCTCGTTTCCGAGTACCGCCGCCGGGGTGCGCGTGCCCGTCTTGCCGCGGAGCTCGCCGCGCGGGGCGTGCAGCTCACTTCCCGCGAATGGGAAGTCCTCGAGCTCCTCGGCGAGTCATACCCGACGGCAGAGATCGCGCGGCGGCTGGCCGTGAGCCCCGTGACTGTCCGAAGCCACGTTGCTTCGGTCGTCCGGAAGCTCGGCGTCGCCGACCGAGATGCCGCGCGACGGGTAATCGCCCACACCGCGGCGTTTGAACGACGCCGCACGCGCAGAGAGCCACGGAGCGGACTCGAGCCGGTGCACGGGCCGACCCAGGCCACCGGGCTAACCACTCCACCATTGTTAGGCGCGCCGAAGCTCGGCGCCCCGAGTGAACCCTCGGCCCGCTAGCGGTGCCGAAGACTGCCCTGGAAGGTCTTGATCACCCAGATCGAGACCAGGAAGCAGTAGATGAGAGCAGGCAGCGCGGCGCCGAAGAGACCGGCGAGAGTCCCCACGTGCGAGCCCTTCAGAAAGTTCATGATCGGAGGGAGTGCGAGCTGGCCCAGGGCCATCGCCGCGAGGAGATGGAACATCACTCGCTTGAACTCGGCCGGGGCGAGCCTCGGGAAGCGGGCGTCAATCCAGAGAGCGAGCGCGCCGCCGCCGAGCGCGAAGAAGAGGACGGAGGTACCGCCGCTCATCGACGCATTTCCGATCGGTTTCCCAGCATCTCGCGCTTCGGATAGTACCCCGCTAGACCAAAGTCTAGTCCGTGCGCCTGACTTCGTGCCAGCACCGACGATGCGAGACAGAAGAGCATGCATGGGGTATCGGCCGCGCGCCCGAGCGGCTAAAGAGTCAGTTCGTCCGGGCGGCGGTGCGGCCGCTCAGCAGCGGAACGCGACGGTCTTCGAGCTCGCGCGATGATCCGTATCTCCGGGGAACGTCGCGACGATCTTGCAATAGCCCGGACGCGGACGGCTGAACGATGTCGCATATGCGCTCGTACTGGAAAGCTTCACTGACTTGGTCGACAGGCGACGCCAGACGCCGCTCCTCTTACGGAAGAGCTTGACGGTCACGGCCTTGCCTGCGTGGTTGGGCATTACTACGCCCCGGGCGCGAACCCGTGCCGTCAGCTTGCGCACCCTGAGCGTGATCGACGAGCTCGCCTTCGTCGGCGGGGGCGTCGTGGTGGTGGTCGTTGTCGTGGTCGGCGTCAGGGTGAAGCTGCGCATCGGGCTGAAGTCCCCGACGTTCAGGGACACATCGTCCGCCGCGGCGACGTGCCAGTAGAACGTGCCGCCGGCCGCATATGCGGGATGCGTCAGTAGCGGTGCGAAGCTCGGGTTGTCCGTCGCCTGCGCGTCGATGATCGACGTGAAGTCCGGCCGAGTCGAAATCTGAACGCGGTAGTTCCGCGCCCCTGCCTTTGGATTCCACGCGAGGGCAACCTGACGCGACCCCGTGTCCTCGGACGCGTTCCCCGGCTCCCTGATCGTGCGGGTGAACGAGAACCACGGCGTCCAGGGGCCGTCCGTCGACATGCCGATCTCAGTCTGCGGGAAGTTCGCCCGCACTCGCCATTGCCAGTTACCCGTGCCCTTCATGAGCGTGGGCGTGAAGGCGCGCGAAGGGAGGCCGAAGAACTCAAGTGGTACGCCGCCCGTGGGTCGTAGCACCTGCATGTCGTAGGAGATCGAGCCCGGGACATGCCCCCACTCCCAAGTCGGAACACTGTCGCCGCCCGTCGGGTTACCCGGATCGGCAACCGGCTCCGGAAGCGTCTGGATGAACGTTCCGGTCGTAGACCACGTCAATCCGATCCCTTCCGTGGACTCGAATGTCTCGGCATCGGCGCGCACGCGCCAGTAGAGGTTGACGTCCGCTGGATACGTTCGCCAGGACGTGAACGACGTTGAGTCCGTGACCACGTCCTCGACGATGAGGCTCGAAAACGTCGGATCCTGAGAGACTTGCAGCCGGTAGCGGCGCGCATCTGCGGCCGGGCTCCAGCGAAATGTCGCGGGCTCGGTGAAAACCGTGCCGTTCGCCGGCGCCAGCCGGTTGGGAGGCAACGACTGCTTCTCGAAGTACGTCGGCGCGCTCGACAACGGCCCACTGGCAGTGACGCCCGAGCCGTTGACCTCGGTGGACGGCAGGACGGCCCAGAAATACTCATTCGTCTCGTCCGAATAGGTTCTGGGCCCGAAGCCGACCCGCGGTGCGTAGGCCGGGATCTTTACGAATGCGTAGTCGACGAGGTTCGTGAAATTTGGGTCGCGCGACACGAGGACGTAATAGCTGGCATAGCCCTGAAGAGGCTTCCAGCGGAACAGGGGCATCCCGCGATGCAGCTCTCCGACAAGTGGAGCGACGTAGTCGCCCGCACCCATGGCGCCCGACTGGCACGAAGGCGAGCACGGGTTGCCGGCCGGAGGCCCCGTCCAGGTGAATGCGGGCGTCCCCGCTGCCGGCAAGTACTTCTCGACGCTCCGAAGCGGAGCGCTGATGAAGTCAGCTGCCCGATCGATTGCCGTGACACGAACGCAATACTCATGACCGGCCAGGAGCCCCGGCGTGTCGGTCGAAACGTTCTGCGTGCTGCTGTACGGCTTACTGCCGCTCCACGCGTTCCCGAGCGGCGTCCAGGCGGTTGAAGACGTGACGTTCTTCCAATGCTCCGACGTTGCTGACCACTGGCAGCCGCCGGCAAACCTCGTGACCTCGACCTCGTAACTCGACGCGCCCGGCACGCGCGACCACGTGACGATCGGCGTGTCGGTCTCGAAGGTGTCGCCAGGTGTTGGGTTGTCGAGCATTCGCAAGTCCTGGATGCTCGGGAGAACGTTGTCGAACGTCTTCGAGAACTGTGGCCCGACGTTCCACACGCCCGCGTTCTTGTTCGGATCGATCGCACGAACGCGCCAGTAGTAGTGGTTGTTGTTCTGGAGCACGATCTTCGGCGTGTACCTCGTCGCGATCGTCGAGAGCTTCGTGATCGAATTGACGGGGCAGCAGACACGCGAGCCGGGAGCGAAGTCCACGGAGGCATTGACCTCGAGCTCGTAGCCCGCCGCGCCGGGGACGGGATTCCACGAGAATTCGTAGTCGTCGATCTCAGGGGCAGTTGCGATGTCAGTTACGCTCGTCGTCGTCGTCGAGGGCCAGACCCAGTTGAACGCCCGAACCTCGGAGGAGCCGCCCGGGTGGCCTTCCGGATCGAGGGCCGTGACGCCCCAGAAGTACGTCTTGTCGGCTGCGAGCGGAAGCGAGAGCGTGAACGACGTAGCCTGCGTCTCGACGGCCTGCGACCACACGAGCGACCCGAGCTCGGGGTCGGTCGCCACGCTGAGCAGATAGTCGAACGCGCCGGGGACGGGATTCCACGAGAGCCGGAAGGCCTGGGTGGGATAGGTGATCGTCGCGTCGTCGAGAGGCGCCGTGAGGATCGGTGCGATCAGCCAAAGCTTCTGGAACGATCGCGCGGACGACCACGGCGAGAGCGAGCCATCCGAGGCGACCGAGCGCACGTGCCACCAATACGTTCCGTTCGGGACGGACTTGTTGATCGTCGCGTGCGTGTTCTTCGTGAAGAAGTGGTCGAAGTTCGAGCCGAGCACGGGCGAGTTGAACCCCGAGTCCGCCGAGATCTCGAACTCGTAGCGGTCGGCGCCGGAGACCCCACTCCAGCTGAACGCGGGTAGGAAAGTGAGGACGGCGCCGGAATCCGGCCCGACCGCGACGGGGGCCGCCGGCGCGCTTCCGGCCGGCGCCACTGAGACGAGCGCGATGAGCGTCGCCACGAGCGCCGCTCGTGTCAGTCGATTCCGTGTTCGCCCCGTCATGTCACGCACGCGCCTCACCCCTCCTCAGGCTCTGCTTCCAGGCTGAATGTCGGCGCTCATGCGCCACACCCCCGAGCGGGGGGGATTCGACTGGCCTGACGTCCAAAGCACTCACGAGATCGTCCAGCCGTAGGGCGCAGGCGTCGGGTCGACGTTGCCGGCGGGATCGATTGCGCGCGCCTCGAAGAGGTGGGCACCGGTGTCGAGGCTGAGGTACGTCGCCGGGCTCGAACAGACGGTGAACGTTGCTCCGTCGAGGCTGCACTCGAAGGTCGACCCTGCTTCGTTCGCCCCGAAGACGAACACAGCGTCGGTCTCCACAGTCGGGTCAGCAGGCCCGGAGGTGATCGACGTCTCGGGCGCGGCGGTATCGACTGTCCAGCTATGAGAGGCCGGCGAAGCGTCGGGGTGTCCGACGGCGTCGATCGCACGGACCTGGAAGGTATGGCTCCCGTCACCGAGGCCGGCGTAGGTCTGAGGGCTCGCACAGGCCGAATAACCGCCGCCGTCGAGCTGGCACTGGAAGGTCGATCCCGCCTCGTTCGCG
>DATLQD010000120.1:0-7132 GCA_035535315.1 Gaiellaceae bacterium | reverse complement strand
GGTCGTGCTCGACCCAGCCCGGGCGGGGAAAGTGCTGCCGCACCTCCGCATAGCCGCGTCCGCGGCGGCGGAGCTCCGCGTCGAAGACGATGCACGTCGTCCCCGTCGTCCCCTGGTCGATCGCAAGGACGAGTGCGTCGGGCACGGCGCGATGCTACTCGGGAGGCGCGTGAGATCAGGAGGGGAACGTGCGGGCTCCGCCAGCGGTCGGGCGTCCGCCGTTCGCGGATTCGCTGCATACACTCGAGGCGTGCAGCGCAGTGTGTTCGGCCTGGCCATCGCTTTCGTCGTCGCGATCGTCGCGGCAGGGTGCGGGAGCACGAGGACGGTGACCGAGACGACCACGGTCACGACTACGGTCACAGCGACAGAGACGACCACTGCTACGTCGAAGACCGGGCTCGGGCCGCCGGCCGAGAGGGTCCAGTTCGGTCACATCAAGTCGCTGACACGCAAGGGCGACCACTTCGAGATGCGGTTCGACCCCGCCTGGTTCCTCTCCGGCGAGACGGCGAATATCGCCGCTGCTGAGGACGGTGCGGTCGAGGCCGGCCAGCCGGTTCCGAACGACAACTACGTTGTCGAGGAGGGCCACCGGCTGCTGACCTACCTCGTCCCGGACGACGCTCATGTCACAGTCCTGACCAAGGACGGCGACCCGGCGCAGCTGGGCGCGACCCCGATCACAGTCTCTGAGCTGGCCCAGATCGTCCAGGGGGCGAGCAGCCTCGAGCTATTCGAGCCCTTGGAGACGGGCGTCTGGATCAGAGTCAACGTGGACACCGTCCGCGCGATCGACCAGCAATACCAGCCGTAGCCCGCGCTCGCCGTCCGTGTGCCCGATTCACCTCGACCCACGACTGCCGGGGCCACCCTCACCACAGTCGCGAGTCAAACAAGATACAATTCTCACTTGACTGGCCTCGCATCCAGAGTCTGGCCTGGAGCCCGCACTACACCAACGCGCACTGCGCGCAAGGCGAGGAGCTCTTAGGCAAACGGAATCCTGTTGCGGGGCCAGCCTCTCCTCTAGGAGGCGGGGGCGCGGCCGCCGCGCAGGAGACTCGGCGCCACACGGGCGTAGTCGAGGCCGGAGAGCCAGGTGAGCGCGACTGCGAGGAGGAGTGCCCACCAGGCGATGTCGTCCGAGATGGCGCCGCCCGCCGCGAGCCCGGCCAGGGTCGCCGCCACGGCCTGCGAGGTCGTCTTCACCTTGGCGAGGTCGCGCGCGCTCAGGACCACGCCGCGTTCGAGCGCCGCCAGGCGAAGTCCCGAGACCAGGAACTCCCGTGCGACGATCGCCGCCACCATCCAGGCCGGGAGCACGCGGCCCACGAGCATGATGAGCGTCGCCAGGACGAGGATCTTGTCCGCGATCGGATCGAGCAGGCGCCCGAGGTTCGACGTCTGCTCCCTCCGGCGCGCCCACCAGCCGTCGAGGTAGTCCGTCGCCATCGCGAGGGCGAAGACCACGGTCGCGTAGTAATCGTGGTTCGGGAAGTTCCAGGCAAACAGGACCACGACCACCGGCACGGCGACTGCGCGGCCCAGGGTTAACTGGTCGGCGAAGCCCACTGACGGACAGAATACGGGGCGATGAACGTCGAGGCCCCGCCCTTCCGGAAGGTGCTCGTCGCCAACCGGGGCGAGATCGCCATTCGTATCTTCAGGACGCTTCGGGAGCTCGGGATCGAGTCGGTCGCCGTCTACTCGGAGGCAGATCGGGCCAGCCTGCACGTCACGGTCGCCGACGAGGCATACCTCCTCGGGGCCGGACCGCCCGCCGAGAGCTACTTGAACGTCGAGCGCATCGTGGAGAGGGCCCGCCGGGCGGGCGCCGACGCGCTCCATCCTGGGTACGGCTTCCTGGCGGAGAAGGCCGAGCTCGCGCGTGCGTGTACCGAGGCCGGCATCGTCTGGATCGGGCCGCCGCCGGAGGCGATCGAGCTCATGGGCTCGAAGGTCGAGGCGCGCAGGCGCATGGCAGCGGCGGGCGTCCCGGTCATTCCCGGCACCACGGAACCGGTCGAGTCGGCCGAGGAGCTTGCGGCTCTGGGGGAGGAGTACGGATGGCCGCTCGCCGTGAAGGCGTCGGCCGGCGGCGGCGGCAAGGGGCTCAAGGTGGTTCGCTCTGCGGAGGAGGCCGAACGGGCCCTCGCGACGGCGCGGCGCGAAGGCGAGGCCTACTTCTCGGACGCGACCGTGTACGTCGAGAAGTACCTCGAGGATCCCCGGCACGTCGAGGTGCAGGTGCTCGCGGATGAGCACGGCAACGTCGTCCACCTCGGGGAGCGGGACTGCACCATCCAGCGGCGGCACCAGAAGCTCGTCGAGGAGACGCCGTCGCCGGCCGTGACGCCCGAGTTGCGCGACCGGATCGGCAGCATCGCCGTCGACGCGGCCCGGGCAGTCGGCTACCGGAGCGCCGGGACTGTCGAGGGCCTGCTCGATCGCGACGGGAACTACTGGTTCCTCGAGATGAACACGCGGATCCAGGTCGAGCACACGGTCACCGAGCTCGTCACGGGGATCGATCTGATCCGAGAGCAGATCCTCGTGGCGGCCGGCCACCCGCTCTCGTACGGTCAGGAGAACATCCGCTTCTCGGGCCACGCAATCGAGTGCCGGATCAATGCGGAGGACGTGGCGAGCGGTTTCCTCCCGGCGCCCGGCGCCATAACCGCGTACCGCGAGCCCGCAGGACCTGGCGTCCGCGTCGACTCCGGCGTGACCGTGGGGTCGGAGATCCTCGCGCTCTACGACCCGATGATCGCGAAGCTCTGCGTCTGGGATACGGATCGTGAGCGCGCGCGGCGCCGGATGCTGCGGGCCCTCGGCGAATTCACGATCGAGGGCGTACCGACGCTCGTCGGCTTCCACCGAGCGCTCCTCGCCCACCCCTGTTTCGTCGCGGGAGAGACCTGCCACGGTGTCGTCGAGAGCACCGAGCTCGCGGCGCAGGCGGCTGAGCTGACCGCGCGCTCCACAGGGGCGGCCAGGGATGGTGCGCCGCGCTCCCAGCCTCAGATCGTCGACGTGGAGCTGGATGGGCGGCGCTACGGAGTCACCGTCCTCCAGCCCGAGCCGCCCCACGTCGAGCTCGCGCGGGTGCGGCGGGAGCGTTCACTCGCGACCCATCACCTTGCGGGTGAAGAAGACGTGGTCAGCCCCATGCAGGGGACGGTCCTGGCCGTCGAGGTTGCCGACGGCGACGAGGTCACGGCCGGCTCCGTCATCTGCGTCATCGAGGCGATGAAGATGGAGAACGAGATCACGGCTCATCGGGACGGCAGGGTGAGCGGCCTGTCGGTTGAGCCCGGCGAGGCGGTCACCACCGGCCAGGTGATCTGCGTGGTGGCGCAGGAGGGCAGCTGACCGGCGCTACGCTCCCTGCGTGACGACCGACGTGGAGGCGCGTGGACGAGCGTAGGCCGCTCTGCGCCGAGGTATCGCGCGAGAGTGCCGAGCCTCTGGCGGCGACGGCGAGCCGCATCGAGAACTGGATCCTCCTCGAGTACCGCGGGCTCTGGAGCAGGGACATCGTCGCGGGGTCGAGCCTTTCTGACCAGGTGAAGGCGTACCTGCGCGAGCAGCTCGGCGCGCTTCCGCGCTCACGGCTCCTGTTCGTCCGGCGCCCGGAGCGCCGACAGCACGCTGAGTACGCGTTCTATGTCGCGCGCACCGCGGAGCGGAACAGCGTCATGCTCGGAGCCGAGCTCGGCGGGTACGCAGAGCTTCTTGGCCTGGACCTCGCCGGCGCACTCGAGACCGGGGCCGCCGGCTGGGCCCGCCCGGTCGAGGGGCCGCTCCTCGTCGTCTGCACGCACGGAAAGAGGGACCGCTGCTGTGCGAAGTTCGGGCGCCCCCTCTACGACGCGGTCCGCGAGCAGGCGGAGGAGGACACGGTCTGGCAGGCGTCACACGTCGGCGGCGACAGGTTTGCGGGGAACCTCGTGTCGCTGCCCGCCGGCCTGTACTTCGGCCGGGTGGAGCGCTCCGGGGTCTGGGCGCTGCTCGACGAGGTGCTGGCAGGCCGCATCCCCCTCGAGCACTATCGAGGGCGCTCGTGCTACTCGTTCGCCGAGCAGGCGGCTGAACGGGCGGTGAGAGAGACGACGGGTGCGACCGCACCAGACGACCTGACGCTCCTCTCCTCGGAGTCCCGGGCGGACGGCTGGCTCGTGCGCTTCGAGGTGTCGGGCGAGGTGCACGAAGTCGCAGTCGCCGTCGAGCTCGGCGAGCCCACCTACCTGACGTGCGACGCCGCTAGCCCGTCCCGTCCGCGCCGGTTCGTCCCTCTGACGCATCGAGTGGTGTCGCGTTGACGAGCAGGAAGCCCTCACGCACCAACCGGCGCACGAGCACGAGTCGCCCCGGCTCATCGAGCTCGCCGGGCATGTCGCGTGCACGGAAGGTGCCCTCGGCGGTCGCAGCGAAGGCGACCGCCTCGTCCGCCTGAGCCGGGAAGGAGATTCGCTTCCCCTCGAAGACGAGGGCGGCTCCATCCAAACCTCGTTCCAGGTCGGCGATCACCGTCGGGCGGCGCCTGAGCTCGGTGTCGGCCGTCAGGTGGTCGAGGGCCCGAAGCTGGCCGAGCTGTCCACCGAGGACCGGCCGGCGGCTCCGTACCAGCCGTGTCCGCATCCTGCGGGACACGCTCTCGGCGTCGAGCCGCTCGCGGACCCGCTCCAGGAGGTCGACCGGCTGCTCGCCGTCGGCCGGAACGCTGCGGCGGAAGTCGATGTCGTCCGCGCACGAGTCGACGGCGGCGCGCACTGCGTCGATCCAGCTGTAGACGTTCACCCCGACCGTGATGTGGAGCGAGTCCGCGTCGGAGGTCAGCGCCTCGTGCATCCAGCCGCGAGGCAGGTAGAGCACGTCGCCGGCCGCCAGGGTCAGGTCGTGGACCGGGTCGCCCGGGGCTCCGAGCTCGGCCTTGTAGCGCTGCTCGCGGAGCGGGAGCTCGAACACGGGGTTGTAGACGAGCCAGCGCTTGTGCCCGGCGACCTGGAGCACGAAGACGTCGTGCGTGTCGTGGTGGACGGGCAGGCCCTGCGAGCCGCGCGGCGTGTAGTAGGCGTTCGCCTGGACCGGGTGGCCAAGGGCCGCTTCTAGGCCACGGCAGAACTCGGCGAGTGGCCTCCAGTTGTAATGGAGGCCCTGGAGGACGATCGTTGCTCCAGCCTCGAACTCCGCGAGGACGCGATGGACGTCCGCCGTCCGCGAGAACGGCTGGGGGCTCCAGGGCACGTCGGTCGTGTAGTCGCCGAGCGCGATCTGCTCCCCGGCCTTGACGAGGCGAAACGCCGGATACCTGAGGCCCGTATCGCACATGAGGCGCTCGACGTTCTGCTGAGAGAGGAGGTCGTCGAATCGGCCCTCCTCGCTGAGGGACACGGCGAGCGGTTGTCGCTCCCAGAACGCGGCGAGAAACTCGTCCGCGCTCGTGGGAGCGACGATCCGCTCGAGCTCGCTCGTTCTAACCGGCGGAGTCAGCCGGGCCGGTGTCCGGGTCGACCGCGTCCGAGTCGTCGCTCGAGTCGCTCGAGTCGGTCGAGTCGGTGTCACCGGAGTCGGTGTCGTCGGAGTCGGCGTCCTGGTCGTCTCCGTCTGCGTCGGCGGCAGCGGCGCCACCTTGCGCGAATGTGCCGGTCTGAATCTCGTCGTCGTGCAAGCTCGTCATCCTGGCCTCCTTCGTCGGTCTAGCGTCGCCAGCCTACAGCGTCTCTTCCTATGCCCAGAGCTCCCGGTCGCGAACACCCGGGCGAGCGACGAGCATCTAGGCTCCCGGCCGTGGATCTGTACGAGTACCAGGGCAAGGAGCTCTTCGGCCGCTTCGGGATCCCGGTGAGCGAGGGCCGGCTTGCGGCGTCTCCGGAGCAGGCCCGTGCGGCGGCAGAGGAACTGGGCGGGCCCGTGGTCGTCAAGGCCCAGGTGCTCACTGGCGGAAGGGGGAAGGCCGGCGGGATCAAGCTCGCGCAGACGCCCATCGAGGCGGGTGAAGCGGCCGAACAGATTCTCGGCCTCGACATCAGCGGGCACGTGGTCGAGAAGCTGTGGGTCGAGCAGGCATCCGAGATCGCCAAGGAGCACTACCTCTCGGTCACGTTCGACCGAGGCGAGAAGAAGCCGCTCTTCATGCTGACCACCCAGGGCGGTGTGGACATCGAGGAGGTCGCAGAGCAAAGCCCCGACGCTCTGGCCCTTCTCCATGTCGAGCCGCTTGTCGGCTTCCAGCCCTTCCAGGCGCGCAGGCTCTTCTTTGCCGCGGGCATCGAGGATCCGGGCGAGCAGAAGCAAGTCGCCGCGATCGTCGAGAAGCTCTACCGCGTCTTCGTCGAATGCGATGCGATGCTCTGTGAGATCAACCCGTTGATCGTGACGCCTGAAGGCGAGGTGCGCGCCCTCGACTCGAAGTTCACGGTCGACGACAACGCCCTCTACCGCCATCCGGACATTGCGGAGATGCGCGACCACAGTGCCGCGGATCCGCATGAGCGCCTCGCACGCGAGAAAGGGGTCACCTACGTGAAGCTCGACGGCGAGGTCGGGATCCTCGGGAACGGGGCCGGGCTCGTCATGTCCACTCTCGACGTGATTGCCCAGGCCGGCGGGCGGCCCGCGAACTTCTGCGACCTGGGCGGCGGCGGCGATGCGGAGGGCGTAGTGGACGCCCTCGAGGTGATCACGAGCGACAGCCAGGTGCGATCGATCCTCTTCAATATTTTCGGCGGTATCACCCGCTGCGACGAAGTGGCGCGAGGAATCCTCGCTGCCCTCGAGCGGCTGACCATCGAGCAGCCGATCGTCGTCCGCCTGGACGGGACGAACGCGGAGGAGGGGCGGCGCCTTCTCGTCGAGGCCGCTCCGAAGAACCTCTATGTCGAGGCCACGATGCTCGAGGCTGCGAAGCGCGCGGTGGAGCTCTCGCGGCCATGAGCTCCGTCTGGGACGACCGGGCGCAGGCTTACCGGGAGAGCGAGGCCCACCGGGAGGGGCCCGACCTCGATCTCGTGGTCGAGTGGGCCGCGGGCGCGCGGACCGCTCTCGATGTCGCGACCGGTGGTGGACATGTCGCCCGGCGCCTTCGCGAAGCCGGGCTCGAGGTGGTCACCACGGACCGTTCCCCCGG
>DATLQD010000119.1:0-16012 GCA_035535315.1 Gaiellaceae bacterium | reverse complement strand
ATGGGCCGGCACACGGACGAGCTCGTCGCGCTCGCCTACGACGTCTCACCCCGCCCGAGGCCGCGGGAGCTCGACATGCTGATTTCCGTCGGGGAGCGGATCTCCTGCTCGCTCGTCGCGATGGCGATCTCGGACCTCGGGTTGGACGCGGTCTCCCTCACGGGCTCCCAAGCGGGAATCGTCACCGACACCGTTCACGGCAAGGCCAAGATCGTCGAGGTGCGCGCCCGGCGGATCCACGAGGCGCTGGATGAGGACCGGATCGTTCTCGTAGCCGGATTCCAGGGGGTCTCGACCGCATTCGACATCACGACGCTCGGCCGGGGTGGCTCCGACACGACTGCAGTAGCGCTCGCCGCCGCGCTGGGAGCGGACGCATGCGAGATCTACACCGACGTGGACGGCGTTTTCACGGCCGACCCGCGCGTCGTCCCCGGGGCGCGAAAGCTCCACGCGGTCAGCTTCGAGGAAATGCTCGAGATGGCAGCCTCTGGCGCGCGAGTGCTTCAGCTACGCTCGGTCGAGTTCGCCAGGAACCATGGAGTCAGGCTCCACGTGCGCTCCACCTTCACCAGCGACGACGGCACATGGATCAGGGAGGAGGACGAGCGAATGCTCGAGAAAGCGATGATCTCGGGGGTCACCCACACGCTCGAGGAGGCGCTCTATCGCGTGGACGGAACCTCTCGCGCCGCCCTCTTCCAGGCTCTCGCGGACGCGTCGGTGAACGTGGACACGATCATCCAGACCGGTGAGGAGATCGTCTTCTCGGCGCCACTTGAAGACCGGACCGAGATCGGGGTGGCCCTGCAGCAGCTAGGAGCGCGCTGGTCAGAGACCGACGACCTCGGGAAGGTGAGCGTCGTCGGCGCCGGGATGAAGAGCCATCCCGGGATCGCAGCCAAGACGTTCGTGACTCTCGACGAGCTCGGCGTCGAGCCGCGGTTCTTGACTACCTCGCCGATCAAGATCGCGTTCTACGTCCCGCACGAGGACGTCGAACGAACGGTCGCTGCGCTCCACGGCGCCTTTGAGCTGTCCTCCCCCGACGCTGAGCGCCAGCACGCATGACGCCGAGGATCGGAGTCGTCGGAGCAACCGGCGCCGTGGGGACCGTCACGCTCGACCTGCTGGCAGGGCGCAATCTCGGCGACGTGAGAGCGCTCGCCTCGGCCCGTTCGGCCGGCAAGCGGGTCCCCTTCGGGGGCGGCGAGCTGCTCGTCGAGGAAGCCACACCCGAGACGCTCGCGGCCGGGGACCTCGACCTCGCGTTCTTCTCCGTCGGGACGGCAACCAGCCTGGTGCTCGTTCCCCCGGCGGCCGCGGGCGGCACGGTCTGCATAGACAAATCGGACGCCTACCGCCTCACAGACGGCATTCCCCTGGTCGTGGCCGGTGTCAACGACGACGTGCTGAACGGCGACCGGATCGTCGCCAACCCCAACTGCTCCGCGATCCAACTTGCATGTGCGCTGAAACCGCTGCACGAGGCAGCCGGCCTCGCCCGCGTGCGCCTCGCGACGTACCAGTCGATGTCGGGGGCGGGTGATGCGGGGATCGAGAAGCTCCGGGCGACGGCGCCGGCCGAGGGCGACCTGGCGATGGATTGGGAGCTCGACGGAGATGAGTTCTCGGAGGAATACAAGCTCCGCGCGGAGACCCGGAAGATCCTCGGCCTGCCCGAGCTCCCGCTCCAGGCGACTTGCGTTCGAGTCCCGGTCCTGGTCGGCCATGCGCAAGCCGTCTGGATCGAGACCGAAAGGGACCTGTCTGCGGAGGAGGCCAGCGAGGCCCTTGCTGCGGCACCAAATGTTGCCCTGGCCCAGCTTCCCACTCCTGCCGACGCAGCCGGGCGGGACGAGGTGCTCGTGGGGCGCGTACGCCGCGACCCGACGGTGGAGCACGGCCTCTGCCTCTGGGTGGTGAACGACAACCTCCGCAAGGGCGCCGCTCTGAACGCCGTCCAGATCGCCGAGCACCTCCTCGCACGGAACCTCCTCGCGGCTTAAGGACGCTGGGGGACCGGAGCCGGCGTGAAGGCCTCCTTCACCCGCCGGAGCACGCTGGCTCGGCTGCCCTCCAGGACCGGCTGAAGCCCTCCCAGCTCGAGCCGCGCCAGTGCGACTGGTCCTTCCCAGCGAAGGGGCCGGAATCCGAAGTCGGCGAGGAAGTCGGTCGGAAAGATCGTGCGGTGGACGACGAAGCGCTCGTAGCCGTCAGTGCCTTCCGGATAGCGGTAGCCAAACGTCTCGATCGCCTTCACGCCGCGATCACGCGCTTCGCCGATTGCAGAGAGGAAGAGGCTCTGCATCACCCACGGCGTCTGTAGATCCACCAGATACGCGCAGGTGATCAGGATCGCGTCGGGCGACGGTGGTCCGGCCGGCAGCTCTTGCGCCCGCGGAAAATGCTCGGAGGGGGCGAACTGCATCGCGCCGAGGAGCCGCTCCTCACCGTAGTAGAGCGTCCCCCATGCCCCCCACTCCTCCTCGACCCGATCTGCCCACCTGCCCTTCTCCGTAGCGCGCCTGCCGCCGGTCTGCCAAAAGACGCACCCAACGCACGGAGGCGGCGCGTGCGCCAGCGAGACCTGCGTCAGTGGATGGAGCCTGTAGGCCATGGCAAGGCTTAGTGTGCCCGCTCGAGCCGCAAGAGAGTCGCCTCTGGCCGGGCAAGGAACCGGAAGGGCACGAAGCTCGTGCCGAGCCCGCGCGAGACGTACAGCGGTCCCGCGACCGTCTGATGGAGCCCTTCCCAGTGCAGTGCCCGAAGGTGTTCGAGCCGCAACTTTCCCCGCGGGGTCGGGATGCAGATCTGCCCTCCGTGCAAGTGCCCCGCGAGAGTCAGGTCGAACTCATCCGGCTCGAGCCAACCGACGACGTCCGGAAAGTGGCACAGCAGGATCCGGAGGTCAGCCTCCGGATCCACAAGGGCACCGGGCCGAGCCCGGCGGCGAAACGACACCGGATCGACTCCGACGATCTGGAGTCGTGCCGAACCGACCTCGAATGAGCTGGCCGAGCCGGCGTGAAGAACGGCTCCGACGCTCTCGACCTCGGCTGGATCGCCGGGCTGATTAAACGGGTCGCGAGTCCTTCCGAGGTCATGGTTCCCGAGCACGACGTGTACGCCGTACGGGGCGGCGAGCGCACTGAGAGCGCGACGAAGCTCCGGTGCCCCTCGCGGCCGGCTGACCAGGTCACCTGTGACGGCGACTAGGTCAGGGTGTTGCTCCCGCCCCCAGTCCACCGCCTTGCGAAGTGCCCGCCCGTTCAGCGAGAGCGTGCCGAGGTGAAAGTCCGAGAGATGCAGGATCCGGAAGCCGCGTAGGTCCTCGTGAAGGCCGGGAACCATGACGTCGACCACCAGCGTCTCCACCCATTGCGCCTCGTAGAGCGACCAGGCAGCCAGCGCCCCGCCAACGGCGGCGCCCGGCCCCGCGACCGATCTCAGGCGTTCGCGCAAGTTTCGACCCAAAGCCGGCATCTCTCTCTCTGGAGGGGGGGTTACGATCCGGCCCGGGCTCCCCAGGGAGGCCGGGCCGGTGTCGTTAGATGGTTACGGGGCCTCGAGCTTCTCGAGGATGGGCGTCACGGGTACGACATGGCGCTTGAACTTGAGCTCCGAGTCCTCGAGCCCGGCCGCGACCCCGATCAGCTGCGAGAGGTGCAGGATCGGCATCTGATAGCGCTTTCCGGTCGACGCCTCGAGCTTCTGCTGCCAGGCGTCAAGTGACAGGTGGCAGAGCGGACAGGGCGTCACCATCGCATCCGCACCCGCCTCGAGCGACTGCTCGATCGGCTGGATCAGCTCGCCGAGGGCCGTTTCCTCGCGTGCCTGGATGATCGGGAACCCGCAGCACTTGATCTTGGCCGGATAGTCGATCGGCTCGCCGCCGCAGGCTTCGATGATCGCCTCGAGCGACCACGGCTTGTCGGGGTTCTCGAACCCCATGATCTTCGAGGGGCGCAAGATCTGGCAGCCGTAGAACGGCGCCACCTTGAGGCCTTTGAGGCCCTTGTGCGCGACTTCCTTCAAGCGGTCATACCCGTCTCCCTGGGCGATCAGCCAGAGGAAGTGCTTGACCTCCACCCCGCCTGAGTAGGGCGGCGCGCCGACGCGTTCGAGGTTCTCGCTGACCCGCTTCCGCAGGGGGTCGTCGTTCTGGAGCATGAAGTTGGCCTGGCGGAGGTTGAGCGTGCAGACGTTGCAGATCGTCATGAGCGTCTCCGCGCCGGTGGCCTCTGCGTAGGCGAGGATGCGCGCGTTTAGGTGCAGGTAGTAGTCGGGCTCGGCTTCGTGGATGTCGCCGGCCCCACAGCAGGTGACCGAGTCGAGCTCCTCGAGCTCGATCCCGAGCTTCGGAGCGAGAGCTTGCGTCGACGAATCGAGCTCCTTCGCCGAGAGCGAGGCGAGGCAGCCCTTGTAGTAAGCGACTTTCATCCCTCCGCCCTCGGCGGAGATGCACCGGGCGTCACCTCGGGCGCGTCACGACTCACGCCGCCGGAGTCCATATGCTCGATCCTCGCGAGCGCCCGCTCACCCTGGACGTGCCCGAGGGCTCCGTCGCGACCCTGCGTCTTGATGAGCTCGCGAAGGGCACGGGCCTCCCCGACGCCTCGCGCGACGTGCGGCGGAACGGGGAGCGGGACCTTGCCGACACGAAGGAGCGAGAGCGCGAACTTCGTCTGCTTGATCGCCTCGACGACTCCCTGGGTCTTCGGCACCAGCTCGGTCTCTCGGAGCCAGCCCGTGGTCTCGGCGGAGCGGATGAACCATTTCGCGTGCTTCGCCCCCATGTCGCGGTCGATGCCCTCCTTGATCGACTCGGCGCCGAGCTTCGCGATCGCGTCGCGCGGGTCGACCCCCTTCGGGCAGCGCTCGTTGCAGAAATAGCACCGCGTGCAGTCCCAGATCCCGTGCTCGTCGTTATAGGACTCGAGGCGCTCCACCTTCGTGTGCTCGCGCGGGTCGCCCACGAACCGGAACCCCTTCGCGAGGGCCGCCGGGCCGAAGAACTCCGGATCTGCCTCCATCGAGTTGCACTCGGAGACGCAGCACCCGCACATGATGCAGAGCGCCTCCTTGTGGATCGGGTTCATCTCCTCCTGCGTGTGCTGGAACTCCCTCTCAGGAGGCTCCTCGTAGCCGGTGTCGAGCCACGGCTTCATGCGCTTGATCTTCGACCAGAAAGGATCCATGTCGACGACGAGGTCCTTGAGGACCGGCATGTTCCCCATCGCCGAGATGACGGGCACGTGGCCACTCTCGACGATGGGCTTCATCCGCTCCTTGCACGCAAGGATCGCGCGCCCGTCCATGCGCATCCCGCACGAGCCGCAGATCATCATCCGGCAGCTCTTGCGGTAGGCAAGCGTGCCGTCGACGCGGTCCTTGACCAGGTCGAGGACATCGAGAAGGCACGACCACTCCGGCGCGTCCACTTCGTACTGCTTCAGCGCCCGCTCGCCCGAATCGGGGTCGTAGCGCCAGATCTTGAGAGCCACCTCCATCGTGGCGACGGGCTTGAACGCCGTAGCTTCGGTCACTAATACGTCCTCTCCATCGGTTCCCACTTCGTCACGCGCACCGGCGTCCACGAGAGCTCGGGGCGGTCGTCGACCCAGCGAATCATCGTGTGCTTCATGTAGTTCTCGTCGTCCCGGTCCGGGTAGTCGTGGGGACGGGCGTGGGCACCGCGGCTCTCCTTGCGTGCGAGCCCGGCCTCGACCATGCAGGCGCTGAGTTGGAGCAGGTATCCGAGCTCCAGGGCCTGGGTCACGTCGTTGTTGAAGACCGTTCCCTTGTCGTCGACCAGCACGCGCTCGTAGCGCTCGCTAAGTGCTCCAACGATCTCCCCCTGCCGCTGCATCTGGTCTTCGCGGCGGAAGACGCCGAAGTTCTCGTGCATGGTCTGCGCCATCTCGTCGCGGATCCCGTGCGGCCGCTCGCCCTCCGTGCGATCGAGGATCTCGCCCAGCTCGCGCTCGGCATCCGAGACCGCGCCCTCCGGGACCGTGACGGTCGTGTTCGAAAGCGCCCAGTCGGCAGCAGCGCGCCCGGCGCGCTTGCCGTAGGTGATGGTCTCCATGAGGGCGTTCCCACCCAGGCGGTTCGCCCCGTGCACCGACACACAGGCGACCTCGCCGGCCGCGTAGAGGCCCTCGAGCGCGGTCTTGCCGTCGAGATCCGTGTCGATGCCGCCCATGTGGTAATGCGCTCCGGGCCGAACGGGGATCGGGTCGTGGATCGGGTCGATCCCGGCGAAGACCATCGAGAGCTCGCGCGTGCCGGGGAGGCGGTCGATGATCTTCTCGGCGCCCAGATGGCGAAGGTCGAGGAGGACGTTCCCGTCCACCCCACGCCCTTCGTCGATCTCGGTTTGCTCCGCCCGCGAGATCACGTCGCGGCTCGCAAGCTCCATCGCTTTCGGCGCGTACTCCTTCAGGAAACGCTCGCCTTCGCCGTTCAGCAAGTACGCCCCTTCGCCGCGGCACCCTTCGGTGATGAGGACACCCGTCGGCGAGAGCGTCGTGGGGTGGAACTGCATCATCTCCATGTCCTTCAGAGGCACCCCGAGTCGAAGCGCCATCGCCATCCCGTCGCCCGTGCACGAGTACGCGTTCGTCGTCCCCTGATACAGCCGTCCCGCGCCGCCTGTCGCGAGGATGATCGTCTTCCCGCCGAGTGTCTTCAGGCCGCCGTCGACGATGTCCCAGCAGATGACGCCCTGGCACCGGCCGTCGTCCTCGACCAGCTGCCAGGCGAAGTACTCCTCGTAGACCTGGAGGTCCCGTTTCATCACCTGCTCGTACAAGACATGGATCAGGACATGGCCGGTGATGTCGGCGGCGTAGGCGGTTCGCGGTTCGCCTGCGGCCCCGAATGGCCGCTGTGCGATCCGCCCGTCCTCGGTGCGCGAGAAGATGGCGCCCCAGTGCTCGAGCTGATAGACGTCGCCCGGCGCCTCCGTGCAGAGGACCTCGATCGCATCCTGGTCACCCAGGTAGTCGGAGCCCTTGACGGTGTCGAAGGCGTGCTTCTCAGGATCGTCGTCGGACGCGTTTCCGAGCGCCGCGTTGATGCCGCCTTCGGCCGCCCCCGAGTGGCTTCTCACCGGATGGATCTTGGAGACAATGGCCACGTCCGCCCCGCCGTCGTGGGCTTCGATTGCGGCGCGCATGCCGGCGAGACCGGCGCCCACCACCAGCACGTCGTGCTTGGCATCCACCAGTCACAGACGCTATCTGATCGGACGGGGGCACCGGCCTCGTAGCGACCGCTGCGACTATGCGGAGGCCGGTTCTAGAGTCTGGGACCCGCGTCCCGTAGGGCCGGGTCCACGTCCTCGAACTTCTCGAAGTTCTCGCGGAACTTCTCGGTCAGATACCGGGCCTTCTCGTCGTACGCCTCGGGGTCCCGCCACGTCCCTCGAGGGTCGAGCAGGCGCGAATCGACTCCCGGCACCTCCGTCGGAACTTCGAACCCGAAGAGCTCGTCGGTCCGGTAGTCGACCTGGTCGAGGTCGCCCGCGAGCGCGGCGCGGAGGAGCGCGCGGGTCGCGGCGATCGGCATGCGCTTGCCCTCGCCGAACGGGCCTCCCGTCCAGCCGGTGTTGACCAGCCAGACCGTGGAGCCGTGCTCGTCGAGTTTCTCGCCGAGGAGGCGGGCATAGACCGAGGGGCGCTGGGGCAGGAACGGCGCCCCGAAGCAGGCGGAGAAGGTCGGCTGAGGTTCGGTGACCCCGATCTCAGTGCCTGCGAGCTTGGCCGTGAACCCGGACAGGAAGTAGTAGAGCGCCTCATCCCTCGAAAGACGCGCTATCGGGGGCAAGATCCCGAATGCGTCGGCGGTCAGGAACACCACGGAGCTCGGATGGCCGGCACGCTTGGCCGGAAGCGCGTGCTCGATCTGCTCGAGCTTGTAGGCCGCGCGCGTGTTCTCGGTCTTCGAGTCGTCGTCGAGGTCGAGCACTCCCTCCTCGTCCACGACGACGTTCTCGAGCACCGTTCCGTATGTATGCGTCATTCGGAAGATCTCAGGCTCGGCCTCCGCAGAGAGGCGAATCACCTTCGCGTAGCAGCCGTCCTCGATGTTGAAAACGCCCTGGTCACCCCAGCCGTGCTCGTCGTCGCCGATGAGGTACCGCTCGGGATCGGCCGAGAGCGTCGTCTTTCCAGTCCCCGATAGACCGAAGAAGATCGCGACCTTGCCTTCGTGGTCGACGTTTGCCGAGCAGTGCATGGGCAAGACGCCGTCGAGCGGAAGCCGGTCGTTCATGACCGAGAAGATCGATTTCTTGATCTCGCCGCCGTAGTACGTCCCTCCGATCAGGACCTCGCTCCGCGAGGCGTGGAGAACGATGAAGGTTCCCGTTTGCGTTCCATCCGCGTCGGGATTCGCCTCAACTCCCGGCGCGTGCAGCACCAGCGCATCGGGCTCGAAGCCGGCCAGTTCGTCCACGGTCGGCTCGATGAACATCGTCTTGGAGAAGAGTGCGTGGTAGGGGTGAGCGGTAACGACACGGACGCCGATCCTGTGCGCAGGATCAGCCCCGGCGTACGCGTCCGTGACATAGATCCTCTCCTGCTCCTCGAGATAAGCGATCACCTTCTCGCGGAGCCCCTCGAACGACTCCTCCTCGATCGCCTGATTGACAGCACCCCAGCCGATCCTGTCCTCGGACTCCGGCTCCTTCACGATGAACTTGTCCTTAGGCGAGCGGCCTGTGAACCGGCCGGTGTCGACCACGATCGGGCCGCCTTCTGCCAGCTTCCCCTCTCCATTGAGAAGGGAATGGGTGTAGAGAAGGGCAGTGGTCGGATTCCAGAAGACGCGGCCGCGCGGCGAAAAGCCGTGATCCTCGAGCCCCGAGCCTCTGGGTGTCATGATCGCCATTGCGCCTCTCCTACCGTGCGGTGATTGTCGACAAACCGCAATTATCCTACGCGCCCGGCCTTGTCGGTCGCCGGCGGGCAGGCACGTCGGTTTCGAACCACGTCTCCGGCGTGTACACGAGCTCAGGCGCCCCGCGGACGTCGAAGCCGAGCGCCAGGAGCACGTCGGAAACTACCGCGCCCACCGGCTCGGCCGCGTGCCATGAGGCCGGTCCCCGCTGGATGCGGATGGCCCGGAGACCCCCCGCTTCGAAGATGCCGAGCTCGTGGCGTCCCAGAAGCCCCGGCTCGGCCTCGCCCCGGAGCTCGTACCGCAGGAAGAAACCGAGTCCGGGTGCGCTCGCGAAGCCCTTTCGTAGGCGAAGCAGGCTAGGACGGTACGGCGCTCCGACGAGTGCCCCGCACATCCCGAGCGGCGTCACGTGGGCGCGGACGAAGAAGACCGCCGGCTCGCCCTCCGAGGTGCAGTAGGTCCGCACGTTCAGCTGCGAGAACGGCGGAACCGGCAGGCGCCCGAGACGGCCGCCACGGACTCGCAGGCAGACCGCGGTCACCAGGAAGCGACCCTCGACGTCCGCGGGCTCGAGCTCCGGCGGAAGCGACCTTCGAACCGAGTCCCGGTCGGTTTCCCAGCTGGCCAGAAGGAGGTCTCGAATCTCCAGGCGAAGCCGCATCCGGCAGGAAGCCTACGGCGCGCCGGGAATTGCCTGCCGTGGAGACCAGCGCCGCCATCGAACGCTTTCTGTCGAGCCCGGCTCTGTCCGATGCGACGCGTCGGGCGTACCGCGCCGACCTGCATGAGTTCTCGGAGTGGCTTCGCGAAAACCGGCTCACGCTCCAGGAGGTCGATGCACGTGCACTCGCTCGTTACGCAGCCAAGGTAGGCGGCGATCGCCCCGGCAGGGAGCCCCGTAAGCTCGCGAGCACAACCGTCGCCCGCAAGCTGGCCGCCGTGCGCGCGCTCCTTCGGGCCGTCCTAGGGCCCCAGCGGGTGCCGGACCTGGCCCTCGGTGGAAAGCGACGCCGGCGGCTTCCCCGCTCGCCGACCGGTCCCGAGACGGATGCCCTCCTCAGCGACCTCGAAGGCGAGGGGCCTCTCGCCCTTCGAAACCGCGCGCTCTTCGAGCTCGTCTACTCAGCCGGCCTCCGCGCGCAGGAGGTGGCCGACCTGAACCTCGCCGACGTCGACTTCGAGCAGGAGCTGGTTCTCGTGCAGGGGAAGGGCGAGAAGGAACGAGCCGTGCCCCTCGGAGAAGAGGCGGCTTACCGGATCGGGCGCTACCTGGAGCACGCCCGTCCCTCGCTCGCGCGCGGCGCCGAGAACCGGCTCTTTCTCTCGGCGCGGGGGCGGCCGCTGGACACCTCGACTTTGCGCCGCGTCCTTCCGAACCCACACCAGCTTCGACACGCCTTCGCCACGCATCTGCTCGAAGGCGGCGCAGACCTTCGCACGATCCAGGAGCTCCTCGGGCACGCCTCGCTCTCCACGACCCAGATCTACAGCCA
This sequence comes from Gaiellaceae bacterium, assembly GCA_035535315.1. Lineage (GTDB taxonomy): Bacteria > Actinomycetota > Thermoleophilia > Gaiellales > Gaiellaceae > DASQGA01. Next base: position 5,609 of record DATLQD010000119.1, on the reverse strand, counting down.
TGTCGACGCACGTCGTCTCCGCGCCGTCTATGACCACGCCCACCCTCGTGCCTGAACTCGATCCCCAGATAGAGAGCTTCCTGGCCCTGCTCACCGCCCGGCGGGCCCCGCGCACGGTAGACGCCTACCGCCGCGACCTCGCCGACCTGACGGCGTTCCTCGGCAAGTCGCCGGTAGACGCCGGCCAGGATGAGATCGAGGGGTGGCTGGCCGACCTACGAGGACGTGGGCAAGCTGCCTCGTCGGTTGCCCGCCGCGCAGCCGCCGCGCGCTCTTTCTATCGCCATCTGGCACTCCTCGGCGTGCGGGCGGACAATCCGGCTGCGGACGTGGATCTCCCGCGGCGCCGCCGGAAGCTGCCTCGGACGCTCTCGCCGGGAGAGGTCGAGCGCCTGATTGCGGCCGCCGACGGGACGACTCCGCGGGCCCGGCGGGATCATGCGCTCGTCGAGCTCCTCTACGGCGCGGGCCTGCGCGTCGGCGAGGCGGTCGGGCTCGAGCGGGGCGGCGTCGACCTCGAGAACCGGCTCGTCCGCTGCGTGGGCAAGGGCGACAAGGAACGGATCGTCCCGATCGGCGGGCATGCCGTCGCTGCCCTCCGGCGGTACTTGGCCCACGGCAGGCCTCACCTCGACCGCCGCCACAGGCCGGAGCTCTTTTTGAACGCGCAGGGCGGAGCGCTGACCCGGGCAGGAGCGTTCTTCATCCTTCGCCGGGTGGCGTCGAAGGCCGGGCTGGAGCCGGGCCGCGTGCACCCGCACCTGCTCCGCCACTCATTCGCCACTCACCTGCTCGAAGGTGGTGCCGACCTGCGCAGCGTCCAGGAGATGCTCGGCCATGCCGACCTGGGGACGACGGAGATCTACACCCACGTTTCGGAACGCCGTCGACGAGACACCTTCTTTAGTGCACATCCACACGCACGTCGCAGGCGTCCCTGAAGGAGGGCAAATGGAAACCCTCGACCCCCACATCCTCGGCCAGTTCACGATCATCGGCGGCGTCGGGGTCGCGATGCTGTGGCTGGCGACGCGCCTGCACGTCCTCGAGCGGCGTCAGACAGAGATGCGCTGCCCGTCGTGCCGCAGAATCGTGACCCGCGGCAGGGTCTGCCCCTGCGCGCGCTAGCTGCCGCCTCACACGGACCGGGCAAGCCCGGCCGCTATTTGGCCGCGGCCTTCTGCTTCAAGGCACGGAGCACCGCTCCGGCCGCACGCGCGACCTCCCGATCCTCCTCCCCTTCGGCGATGTGCGCGAGAAGGGTCATGGTGTCCTGTGTCGCCGACCCGTTCTTCAGACAGAGCACGGCGAGACGGCGCACCGCTCCGTTCGGATCGCCGTTCGCGAGTGTGTGCAGCCGGGGGCGGACGCTGTTGACCGGCCCTGGATGGGTCCGAGACAGAAGCTCCAGCGAGAGGAGCGCCGAGCCTCGGCACGCGGGACTGTCGTCGTCGAGACCGCGGCGGAGCATCTCGGTCTTCTGGGCGAAGCGAAGCTGGCCGATGGCGCGAAAGGCGATCGCGCGCTCGCGGAAGTCCCGGCTGTGAACTGCCTCGTCGATCTCTTCGTCGACGTCTCGGCGGAGGTCTGCGAGCGTGCGCTCGTCGGTAATGGCCGCGGCGCGCTGGACAGCCGCTGCGAGAACCGCGGACAACTAGCCGACCGAGGCGATCGAGCGCTGCCCGGGTCCGACGTATTGGGCCGAGGGCCGGATCAACCGCCCGGTGCGCTTCTCCTCGAGTATGTGCGCGGCCCAGCCGGCGACCCGGGAGCAGGCGAACATGGCTGGCGTCAGGTCGGGCGGAACCTCGGCTAGGTCGAGGACGACCGCCGAGTAGAACTCGACGTTCGTCGCGATCACGTAGTCAGGCTTTCGACGGCGCAGCTCGGCGAGCGCCGCCTCCTCTAGAGCCTCGGCGACCTCGAAACGGGGTGACTCGAGCTCCTTCGCCGTCCGCTTCAGAACGCGCGAGCGCGGATCTTCGGCCCGGTAGATGCGATGGCCGAAGCCCATGATCTTCCCGTGGCTGTCGAGGATCTGCTTGACATACGCGTCGGGGTCACCCGTCCGGGCCACCTCGTCCAGCATCGGCAGCACGCGGGCCGGCGCGCCGCCGTGGAGCGGCCCGCTCAGCGCCCCGACGGCCGCCGACATCGCGGCGCCGCAGTCAGCCCCTGTCGACGCGGTGATCCGGGCGGTGAACGTCGAGGCATTGAGCCCGTGCTCGGCGGTGCAGATCCAGTAGGTGTCGATAGCTTTCACGTGGTCCGGGTCGGCCTCGCCCCGCCAGCGGAGGAGGAACTTCTCCGCCGCGGTCTCACCCGAGGCGACCACGTCGTCGGGAGCGGGCTGACGACCTTCGGCGACCGCGGCCGATTTCGCCACGATCGACATCATCTGCGCCGAAAGGCGGGCAAGGTCATCACGCGCCTGGGAGTCGTCGATGTCGACGATCTTGCCGAGCTTCCACTCGCTGGAGAGGTGCGCGGTCTCGGCCTGGAGGTCAGAGGGAGCGTTGCCGCTCAACCCCTTGGGCTCGTACGGCTCCGGATCCGGCATGCCGGGCTCGAAGTTCTCGTCGACGAGAAGGCCCCAGACCTTCTCGTAGGACACGTGGCCGACGAGCTCCTCGATGTCGACTCCCCGGTAGCGAAGGGCGCCGCCTTCGCGGTCGGGCTCGGCGATCTCGGTCTGGATGGCGACGACGCCTTCGAGGCCGGGCTTGAACTCGCTCATCTGCTTCCTCTCATCTCAGCGGGCACGGTACCTGAGCGTTGTACCCGCACGGCCCGCATACAATCAGGCCCCGATGCCTCACCGAGTGACCCTGATTCCGGGGGACGGCACGGGACCGGAGATCGCAGAGGCGACGCGACGCGTGATCGACGCGAGCGGCGCCACGATCGATTGGGACGTGCAGCACGCCGGCGCCGACGTCATGGACGAAAGCGGGGGCAACCCGCTGCCCGACCACGTCCTCGACTCGATCCGGACAAACGGCGTCGCCATCAAGGGGCCGATCACGACTCCCGTCGGAGTGGGGTTCCGCTCCGTCAACGTCGCGCTCCGGAAGGCTCTCGATCTTTATGGCCAGGTTCGCCCCTGTAAGAGCTATCCGGGCGTCCGCTCGCGCTACGACGCCGTCGACCTCATCATCGTGCGCGAGAACACCGAGGATCTCTACGCGGGCATCGAGTTCGAGCAGGGTGCCGAGGAGACCCGCGAACTGATCGCGTGGATCGAGGAGCGAGGAGGTTTGATCAAACCGGACTCGGGCATCTCGATCAAGCCGATCTCGGTGTCGGGAGCGCGACGCATCGTCGAGTTCGCGTTCGATTACGCGCGACGAAACGGCCGGGGGAAGGTCACGGCCGTGCACAAGGCCAACATCATGAAGTTCACCGACGGCCTCTACCTGCAGGTCGCCCGCGAGGTGGCGAACGAGAACGGCGATATCGAGTTCGAGGACCGGATCGTCGACAACCTCTCGATGCAACTCGTGCAGCGTCCGGAGGAGTACGACGTTCTCGTCCTCCCGAACCTCTACGGCGACATCGTCTCCGATCTCGCCGCGGGCCTGATCGGTGGCCTCGGGCTTGCGCCAGGCGGAAACTTCGGCACGCACGCGGCGGTCTTCGAGCCCACGCACGGGTCGGCGCCGAAGTACAAGGGTCAGAACAGGGTGAACCCGATGGCGATGATGCTCTCGGGCGTCATGATGCTGCGCCACCTGGAGGAAGCCGAGGCCGCCGACCAGCTCGAGTCGGCCATCGCCGCCGTCATCGCCGAGGGCAGGAGCGTCACCTACGACATGAAGGAGCGCCGCGACGATCCGACGGCAGTCGGGACGAGCGAGGTCGCGGACGCCGTCATCGACAAGATGGGAGTCCGGGTTTGAGACGGAAGATCACGGTGGTGGGGGCCGGCAACGTCGGTGCCACTGTCGCACAGGAGGTCGCCCGGCGGGACTACGCGGAGGTCGTCCTCGTCGACATCAAGGAGGGGCTGCCGCAGGGCAAGGCGCTCGACATCGACCAGGCCGCCGCCGTGCTCGGCTACGAGCCGAGCGTCCTCGGAACGAACGGTTACGACGAGACTGCGGGCTCTGAGGTCGTCGTCGTGACCGCGGGCGTGCCCCGGACCGGCGACATGAGCAGGGACGACCTCGTGACCACGAACGAGAAGATCGTCGGATCCGTCGCGGAGGCCGCCGCGGCCCAGTCGCCCGACGCGATCCTGATCGTCGTCTCGAATCCGCTCGACGCGATGTGTCACGTCGCCCGCAACGTGACCGGCTGGCCGAAGGAACGGGTCTTCGGCATGGCAGGGATCCTCGACACCGCCCGTTTCTCGACCTTCATCGCATGGGAGACCGGCGCGTCGGTCAAGGACGTGACCGCGATGGTGCTGGGCGGACACGGGGATCAGATGGTGCCCGTAGTCTCGGCGACCACGGTCGGCGGCGTCCCGCTCACGCAGCTCGTCTCCGACGATCGCATCGAGGCGATGGTGGAGCGGACGCGCAAGGGCGGCGGCGAGATCGTGAAGCTGCTCGGAACCTCGGCGTGGTATGCGCCGGGCGCCGCGGTCGCGCAGATGGTCGATTCGATCGTGCTCGACCAGAAGCGCGTGCTCCCGTGCACCGCCTTCCTCGAGGGCGAGTACGGAATCGACGGCCTCTACATCGGTGTACCGGTGAAGCTCGGCGCCGGCGGCGTCGAGGAGATCGTCCTGCTCGAGCTCAGCGAAGCCGAGCAGGAGGAGCTCGCAGGCTCCGCGGACGCGGTGCGCGAGGTGGTCGGAGTGCTCACGGGCTGACCGCCGCTCGGGTCAGTAGCCCGCGGCTACGATCGCTCGGTGCCCAGGCTTCTCCGCGGATGGCGCTCGCCTGTGGTGGTGCTCGCCGCCGTCGCCGCGGTGGTGGGCGCGCTCTACGTCATCCCCTCCGACCACTACCTCGTCCTGCCCGACCGGGCGCGCCCAGCCGACCCGCTCGTCAGCGTTCCTGGTGAGAAGAAGGGAGAGGAGAGCGGCGGCATCTACATGGTCGATGTCCTCGTGCGGAAGGCGTCCGTCCTCGAGCGGATCTTCCCGGGGATCGAGGAAGGGTCGAGCCTCGTGCCCGCCGAGCAAGTCAACCCGGTCGGCGTCAGCGACGCGCAACGGCGACAGAGCAGCCTGAACGAGATGTCGCGTTCGCAGCAGATCGCAGCCGCCGTGGCGCTTCGAAGCCTCGGCCGGAAGGTCAGCATCAAGCCGAACGGCGTCGAGGTCACTCTGATCAGGCCGGGCTTCCCAGCCGAGGGAAAGCTGGAGATCGGCGACGTGATCGTGCGGGCAAACGGCTCCGAGACGCGGACGCTGGAAAAGCTCGCTCACGTCATGAGTGCTGTCGAACCGGGGAAAGCGGTGCGACTCGTGGCCAACCGGGGCGACGGGAGAAAAGCGGTTACGGTCAACACGAGACCCGACCCGGAGGATCCGAAGCGAGCCGTCATCGGCGTTCAGATCCAGCAGAGCGCCGACATCGATTTGCCCGTGGCGGTCAAGATCGAGGCGGGGAACATCGGTGGGCCCTCGGCAGGTCTCGCCTTCGCGCTCGACATCG
>DATLQD010000118.1:0-30832 GCA_035535315.1 Gaiellaceae bacterium | reverse complement strand
GTCAAGAGGTTCCGGTTCGAAGACCCTGACGATCTCGAGCGGCTGCTACGAGAGGACCGCTCGTCCACGCGGTTGATCTGTATGGACGGGGTCAACAGCATGACCGGCAATGCTCCGGATCTGCGGGACTTCGCTCGGCTTGCACGCCGGTACGACGCGTTGCTTTACGTTGACGACGCGCACGGATTCGGAGTCATCGGGGAGCGTTCGCCCGATGAGCCGAACCCCTACGGACTCCGCGGAAACAGCGTTGTCCGGTACTTCGACGAGTCGTATGACCGAATCGTTCTCGTTTCCGGCTTCTCCAAGTCGTACTCGTCACTCGCCGCGTTCATCGCCTGCCCGAGCGAACTCAAAAGGCTACTCAAGACCGCGGCGCCCCCGTATCTGTACTCCGGTCCTTGCCCGGTCGCCTCACTCGCAACCGTGCTCGCCGGCTTCCAGGTCAACGAGACACGCGGCGACGCAATTCGGACGGATCTGTGGCACAAGACCGCGCAAGTGCTCGACTGCCTCGATCGTCTGGGTGTCCACACCCCGAATCGTTCGGGCTTTCCGATCATCGAGGTACCGCTCGCCCGACACGAGGACATCGATGCCGCAGGGCGCTTCCTCTTCGACCAGGGCATCTACGTCACTCTCGCCGCGTACCCGCTCGTGCCGAAGACCGAGGTCGGTTTTCGGATTCAGATGACGGCCGCGAACACGCAGGCCGAGATCGAGCAGCTCATAGAGGTACTCGGAAAGCTCGCGAACAAGTTCGATCTTCGTCCCGCCCAGAGCGCGGAATATGCGGCGTGAGCACGGTCGCTCGCATCGACTGGCGGGCTCGTGCCTGGGTTGTCTACCTCGCCCTAGGTGGCCTTCTCACACTGGCGTACGTAGCCTTTCCGCCGCTGATCGGGAACGGCCCGCTGATCAATCTCCTCGGGCTCTCATCGTCGATCGCGATCGCGATCGGGATCCGAATGCACGCGCCTCGCGCACGTGCCGCCTGGCTGCTCTTCATCGTCGGTCAGTTCCTGTTCTTCGCCGGCGACCTTTACACGTACAGCTACCCTAAGCTCTTCGGCGCCGAGGTAGAATTCCCGTCGCTCGGGGACGGGGTTTATCTCACTGTCTACCCCGCTTTGGTCGCGGGATTGCTCATTCTCGTGAAGCGCCGGAACCCCGAAGGCGACCGGGTCGGCGTCATCGACTCGCTCATCATCACAGTCGGTATCGCCCTGCTTTCCTGGGTGTTTCTCGTCGCCCCGAACATCCACCTGTCGGGCCTCACGTCGCTCGAGAAGGCGGTGTCCGCCGCCTACCCCCTCGGCGACATCCTGCTCCTCGCCGCTGCGATCCGCCTTGCAGTGGATAAGGGCAAGCGCGCGCCGGCCTTCTACCTCCTGGTCGCAAGCATCGTCTCCTTGCTCGCCGTCGACTCCGCCTACACATATGCCCTGCTCACGGACGCTTACAACCACCAGGTGAGCTACGACGTGGGCTGGATCGCGTACTACTTGCTCTGGGGTGCGGCAGCCCTTCACCCCTCCATGCGCTCGCTCGATGAGCCTGCGCTTGATTTCCGCGCGCGGCTCACTCCTCTCCGCCTGGGACTGCTGGCAGCAGCGTGCCTGATCGCGCCTGGCGTTCGCTTCGCCCAGGAGTTCGATAACCCCGACGTGCTGGTACTCATCGTCGCCTCAGCGGCGCTGTTCCTGCTCGTGGTCACTCGTATGGCGGGCTTGGTGCGCCAGGAGGAGCGCGCTGCGGGCCGCGAGCTGGCCCTGCGTGGCGCGGGGGTCGAACTCGTCGCCGCAGCAGGTCAACACCAGGTGAACGAAGCGGCTATCTCGGCCGTTTGCGCCCTGATTGAGAGTCCCGTGAGCGTCGACCTGGTCTTGTTAGGCAGCAAGGGCGCGTCTGTTGTGGCTTCCTCGAGGGAGGAAGCTGAATGGCCGGTCTCGCGGGAGGCCTATCCGTGGCTTCGCGGGACCGCCAAGGCAACAACGCAGCTCCCAATGAAGAGTGTGCCCGAGAATGTACGAAGCGAGCTTCGCCTCGGCGACGGCCAGACCGTCCTGTTCCTTCCGCTCTCGGTTCGCGACGAGGCTCGGGGGCTGCTCGTCTTGTGCTCACCCGTCAGCATCCCTCGCGAGCTCGTCGATTCGCTTGAATCGCTTGCCTCACAGGTGTCGCTTGCGCTCGAGGGAGCGATACTGGCGGAGGACCTCCACCGCCGTCAGAGCGAAGCACGGTTCCGGTCGTTGGTGGCGCACTCAAGCGACCTCATCACCGTGCTGGACGCTCAGGGAACCGTCACGTACCAGAGCCCGTCGATCGAACGCGTGCTCGGGTATCGCGCCTCCGACATCGAGGGAACCAAGTTCTCCGACCTACTGAGCGAGCCCGATCGGCCGCGCCTGGCACAGATCGTTGCCGGCGTGGGTGACGCGTACGCCGGCGGCGGCTCCGAGACGCATGTGATCGAGTGCTCGTTGAGGCATCGCAATGGTATGTGGCTCCAATTCGAGGTCCAGCACACAGATCTGCTCCAGGACGAACATGTCCGAGGCATCGTTCTCAACGGCCGAGACGTCAGCGAACGCAAGGCGTTCGAGGACCAGCTCGCACACCAGGCCTTCCATGACCCGGTGACGAACCTCGCCAACCGGGCGTTGTTCGCCGATCGCGTCCAGCACTCTGTCATGCGCTCGATGCGAGGAGGCTCGACGATCGCCGTCATGTTCATCGACCTCGACGATTTCAAGACCATCAACGACAGCTTGGGCCACGCGGCCGGCGACACGGTTCTTCAGGAAGTAGCGCAGCGCCTCATGGCTGTTGTGCGCCCTGCCGACACGGTCGCGCGGTTCGGTGGCGACGAGTTCGCGATCCTGCTTGATGAAGTTAGGGACTCGCAGGAGGTCGCGGAAGTGGCGGGGCGCATCCTGCGAGAGCTCGAGCTCCAGCTCGAAATCGAGGGCAAGCAGGTCTACCCACGCGCAAGCATCGGCATCTGTTTGGGCGGCCTCGAGATGGGCTCGCTGGATGCCGAGGAACTCCTCCGCAACGCAGACGTAGCGATGTACATGGCCAAGCGCGAGAGTCAGGGTGGCTATCGCGTCTTCGAGCCGAAGATGCACGAGCGCGTGGTGGAGCGGCTCGAACTCCAAGCAGAGCTGCAGCAGGCGCTCGAGCTCAACCAGCTCGAGATTTATTACCAGCCTGTCGTTCGGCTTGATAAGGACGGCGACTACGGCGTCGAGGCGTTGTTGCGCTGGATGCACCCAACACGCGGAACCATTGCGCCCGGCAACTTCATCCCACTGGCCGAGGAGACCGGCTTGATCATCCCGATCGGCCGCTGGGTTTTGGAAGAGGCTTGTCGCCAGGGTGCGCTCCTCCACCAGCAGTTCCCGCTTCCTGTGCCGCTGACGATGAGCGTCAACCTGTCCGTCAAGCAGCTTCAGTCCGAGACGATCGTAGACCACGTACGCCTGGCGCTCGAGACGAGTGGACTACCGCCGGACAGGCTCGTACTCGAGATTACTGAGTCCGTGATGATGGCCGACACCGACCTCGCCGTCCAGCGACTCCTGGAACTGAAGTCGCTCGGCGTACTGCTGGCCATGGACGACTTCGGCACCGGTTACTCGTCGCTGAGCTACTTGAGTCGATTCCCTGTTGACATCCTCAAGATGGACCGCTCGTTTCTCACCTCTGGGGAAACCGACTCCGGGCTTGCCGCTGCGATCGTGGCGATCGGGAAGAGCCTGAACCTCCAGGTGATCGCTGAAGGGATCGAACTCACCGACCAGATGAGGTCGATGCGTGAGCTTGGCTGCGAACTCGGCCAGGGTTTCCTGTTCGCGAGGCCGATGAGCCGCGAGGCGCTCTTCGAGTACCTCGGCGAGCAGCAGTCGGATGCAGCATAGCCACGAGTCGCTTGACCGCCCTGGCGGCTTCTCCCGGGTCAATCTCCTAGCGCCGCTGCGGCAGCGGGACTTTCGCCTGCTCTGGGCAGGGATGACGGTTTCCCTCGTCGGGGACGGCATCTTCCTCGTCGCGATGGCCTGGCAGGCGTACGAGCTCTGGAACGCTCCGGCGGCGCTGGCGATCGTCGGCATTGGAATGACCGTTCCGACGATCGCCTTCCTGTTGCCCGCCGGTGTACTCAGCGACCGGCTGGATCGGCGAAAGGTCATGCTTTGCGCTGACGTTGGGCGCGCTGTCGTCATCGCCGGACTCGCAGCTCTTTCGATTGCCGGCTTACTGACCTTCTGGGAACTCGTTGCTTTCGTCGCTCTCTACGGAATCGGCACGGCCTTCTTCATTCCCGCGTTCGACGCGATCGTCCCGGACATCGTTCCGGCTGCCGATCTCGCAGCGGCCAACTCGCTTGACCAGTTCGTCCGGCCGATTGCGCTGCGCCTGGCGGGGCCAGCGTTGGGCGGCGTGCTCGTGGCAGTTCTCGGCACAGGTGGCGCTTTTGCGGTCAATGCCGGATCGTTCGTAGCGTCGACCGTGGCGCTCCTCGCGATGAACCCTCCGGCGCACCCGCGCTCGGAGCATGCCGGCTCGGCCGTCAGCGCCGTCAAGGAAGGGTTGCGCTTCGTACGCGGTCGAGTCTGGCTCTGGGGCACGCTCCTGTCGGCGGCGTTCGCGTACCTCGCCTTTCTGGGCCCGACCGAGGTCCTGCTGCCCTACATCGTGAAGAACGATCTGCACGCGTCCGCCGCAGACCTCGGCCTCATCTTCGCGGCAGGTGGTGTTGGGGCCGTCGGCGCGGCGCTCGTGATGGGGCAGCGGGGTCATCCAGGCCGCGATGTGACCGTCATGTACGCGGCGTGGACGCTCGCAACCCTCGCCGTCGCCGGATACGGGCTGGCGACGGCCTCGTGGCAGCTGATGATCGCCTGCTTTGTCTTCAATGCCCTTGAGGTGGTTGGCACGATCGTGTGGGCAACCCTCAAGCAGCGCCACGTCCCGGCCTCGATGCTGGGCCGAGTCTCGAGCCTCGACTGGCTGATCTCGATCGGTCTTCTACCGCTCTCATTCGCGCTGACCGCACCGATCGCCGCTCTCATCGGGGCACGGGCAACACTGCTCGGTGCAGCCTGCGTTGGAGGCGTGATCACCCTGGGCGCGCTCTTCCTTCCCGGCATGCGCGATATCGAGGACAAGGTCCCCGAAACGGCGTCGAGCGAGAACGGCGGCCGAGAGTTGGACCTACTGAGGCCTCCCGCCCTCGTCTGATCGCAGGGCCGACCCGGCCGGCGTCTACACCGTCAGGACGACCTTGCCGAACTGTTTCCCGCTTTCGAGGTGTCGGTGGGCGTCCGCCGCCTCCTCGAGCGGGAACACCCGGTCGACCAGCGGCTTCACGCGACCACTCGCGACCAGCTCGTAGACCCCCGCGAAGTCCTCGGCCGTCCCCATTGTCGATCCCAGGATCGAGAGCTGCTTCCAAAAGATGCGGTGGAGATTGGCCGGGGGATTGGGGCCGCTGGTCGCTCCGCAGACCGCGATGCGACCGCCCGTACGCGCGACCTGGAGAGACGTCTTCCAGGTGGCCTCGCCGACGTGCTCGACGACGACGTGGGGGCCTCCTTCGGTCGCTTCCTTGACCACGGAGACGACGTCGCCGCTCTCGTGGTTCACGGTCTCGTCGGCTCCGAGCTCGCTCGCCCGCTCGAGCTTCCCGTCGTCCGACGAGGTGACCACGACCTTGGCCCCGAGCGCCTTGGCGATCAGGAAGGCAGCGCTCCCGACACCACTGCCGATCCCCCACACGAGCACCCATTCTCCTTCCCGGAGGCCCGCCCGGGTCACGAGCATGCGGTAGGCGGTCTCGTAGACGAGCGGGAATGCTGCCGCTTCCTCGAACGAGAGCTCCTCTGGAATCGGATGGACGTTCTCGCACGGAATCGCGATCAGCTCCGCATGGGTGCCGTCGCGATGCTCGCCGACGATCTCGGCGCCGTTTCGAAGGCCCGGGTTCAGGACGACTCTCTGGCCGAGCTCGAAGCCGTCGGCACCCTCGCCGAGCGCCTCGACCACGCCAGCGCCGTCAGCGCCGAGGATCCTGGGCTTCGGCACCGATGGGAGCCCCTGCCTAAGCCAGATGTCGAGATGATTCAGTGACGCCGCCTTCAAGCGGATCAGCACTTCCCCGGGCCCGGCGACCGGGTCCTCGACCTCGTCCAGCCGCAGGACCTCTGGGCCCCCGTCCTCGTGGATGCGCATTGCCTTCATGGACGGCAGATCCTATCCCCGGAGCCCTGGTACCTTGGCGTTCGATGACGCAGGCCGAGTTGCAAGCACTGGCCCAGGAACTCGGGATCGACGCAGTCGGGGCGGCCCCGGCAGAGCCGTACGTCGAGACCGAGCGTCACATCCGAGAGCGGCGAGAGCGAGGGCTCTTCGCCGACATGCGCTTCACGATGTCGCAGCCCCACATCTCTTGCCATCCGGAGTCCCTGCTGTCGGATGCGCGGACCGTCATTTCCGCTGCGCTCTGCTACTACGCGCCGGAACCAGACCCTCCGAAGGGTCACGGGCGCCTGCCGCGTTACACCTGGGCGGACCACTACGCGTCGCTCCGAGAGAAGCTGGACGTCCTCGGTCGGGAGCTTGGCGGCGGCTACCGCGTCCTGGTCGATCAGAACCAACACGTCGACCGGGAGGGTGCGGCGCGCGCCGGCGTCGGCTTCTACGGAAAGAACACGCTCCTGATTACCCGCAGGCAGGGTTCCTGGGTCGTCCTCGGCACGGTCGTGACTGATGTCGAGATCGAGCCGAGCCCTCCGCTCGAGCTCGATTGCGGCACGTGTCGTCTCTGCATCGACGCGTGCCCGACGCAGGCGCTCGAGGAGGCCGGCACTCTCGATTCGACCCGCTGCCTCTCATACTGGACGCAGTCGCCCGACGGGATCCCGGAGGAGTACCGGGGCCTCCTTGGTACTCAGGTCTATGGCTGCGACATCTGCCAGGACGTTTGTCCGTGGAACCGGGGGATCGAAAAGCGTCGCCGCGGGGAGGAGCTGCCAGAGCTCGCCGAGCCTCACGTGTCCCTCGTGGAGTGGCTCGAGCTGCCGGCGGCCGAGCTCGTGAGCCGTTATGACAGGCTTTACGTGCCGAAGAACGATCCGCGCTACCTGCGTCGAAACGCCCTGGTCGCGGCCGGGAACTCGGGCGACGCGACGCTCGCGCCATTGGTCTCCGGCTACGCCGACGACCCCGATCCGATGCTTCGCGAGCACGCCGAATGGGCGCTCGAACGTCTCTCCTGAGCTGGCTCGGCAACCCCGGCGAGCCACCAGGGGCCGAGATCGAGCGTCTGCGTGCGACCGACGGCTGGATCGCCTGGGTTCGGCTCGCCGCGGTTCCCTTCGCGGCGGTCCAGGTCATCCTGACCCCGGCCTATCCGGACGGCTACGAGGTGTGGGCGTGGGCCGCGACTGCAATCCTCGCGGTCGGAGCCGGGGTCTTTTTCGCTCTGACTCGCGTCCCGCGCTCGCTCGCCGGTAGGCACGTGCTCGGGGCCGCCGCGCTCGCATTCGACATCGGAGTCGTCGCGATCTTCGTCCTCGTGTACTCCTTCGAGGAGGGCTCGCCGATTCGCCAGCTTCTCTACCTTCCGCTGGTCGAGGGCGCGTTGCGCTACGGGATCGCCGGCGGTCTTGCGGTCCCAATCGCCCAGCTCCCCGTCCTCATCGCCTTCGAGTGGTTTCGGACTGACCGGTTCACCGGCGGGAGCTTCAATGTCGACCAAGTGACCTTCCCGCTCGGGCTCCAGCTGATCATGGGCCTCGTGGTGGGGTGGCTCGTGGACCGGCTGCGGCGCGAGAGCGCCCTCGCTGGGTCCCGGGCACGAGAGGCAGAACAGCTTCGTGACCAGATCGGTCGGCGTGCCGACCAGCTGGAGGCGGTGAACCGCTGCGCCCGCGCGCTCTCCTCGACGCTCGACCCGGCCGAGGCTTTCCGACGCTTCCTCCGGGAGGCTCAGACCGCGTTCCACTTCGACCGGCTCGCCCTCGTGCTTGCGCAGGGAGATCGCGCCGAGGTGCTCGCGAACGCCGGCCAAGGCGACAAGATCGTCCTGCCGGTCGGGACGAGCGTCCCGCTCGAGGGGACGGCGCTGGCGGAGGTATTGAGGACGCGCAAAACGGTCGTCCGCGAGGACATGGCTGAGCCACCGCACTTCAACGAGGACTCCGAGCTCGTGGACTTCGGCTTGCGCTCGCGCGTTGCGGCCCCGCTCCCAGCCGGGGACCGGGTCCTCGGGATGCTGTCCGTGTCACGCCGGACGCCGAGCTCGTTCTCGGCGGACGACGTGAGTCTGATCACCTTGCTTGGCCGACAGGTCGCGACGGCGGTGGAGAACATTCGGTCGTTCGAGGCCGAGCGAAATGCCGCCGAGGAGCTCAGGCGCCTCTCCGCGCTTCGGGCCGATTTCGTCTCGCTCGTCTCGCACGAACTCCGCGCGCCGATGGCGTCCGTAATCGGCTGCGCCGCGACGCTGCGAAGCCGGTGGCGCGTTCTCCGTCCTCAGCAACGGGAGTCGTTTCTCGCCCTGATCGAGGACGAGACGTCGCGCCTCGCCGCGCTGATCGGCGACGTCCTCGACACCTCGCGCATGGACGCCGGGACCTTCAGCTACTCGTTCGCTCCGGTGGACGTCGAGCAACTCGTCCGCGAGGTCGTGGCGATGACGCAGCTGGGCCAGGAGGACGTCCAGGTGCGCGCAAAGTTCGTCTCTCCGCTGCCCGCCGTTCGGGGCGACCGCGAGCGGCTCCGCCAGGTGCTCCTGAACCTGCTCGGGAACGCCCTCAAGTACACGGTCGGGGGAGACGAGGTCGAAGTGCGTGCCGCCGCTTCGAACGGTCGCCTCGAGATCACAGTCACCGACCACGGACCTGGAATCGCGCCGGCTGACCAGCGGATGATCTTCGAGAAGTTCGGTCGTGCGACGCCCTCCGGCTCGACCCCCGGCGCGGGGCTTGGGCTCTTCATCGCCCGGTCCATCGTCGAGGCGCACGACGGCTCGCTCGAGGTCGAATCGACCCCCGGAGCCGGAGCGACGTTCACTGTGGCCCTGCCTGTCGGGACCTAGCGGCGCTGGGGCGATTTTCCGAGCGTGACGGCGAGTGCCTTCGCCCTGCCGGCGACTTCCTGGCGCAGATCGGGTGGCTCGAGCACCACGGCCTCGCCGCCGTGCGACAGGATCTCGCCTACGAGCCAGTCGGCGCTCCCGACCTGGAGTGCCTCGAGCGCGCTGCCGTCCGCAAGCGGACTTGCACCCCGCTCGAGGCGCCACCGGGCGACCGTCGGTGAAAAGAGAACTCGAGCCGTCCTGGCTTCCTCGAGACCGCGAGGTGCAACGCCAGGGCGAGGCTTGAACCCCGCCCGCTGCTTCTTCGCGCTGCGCATGCGATCGAGCCGGAAGCTCCGGACTGCGTCTCGCGTCGTATCCCACGTATCCACGTACCAGTGGGGAAGCTCACGGCGAAAGCGGTAAGGCTCGACGGTTCTCGGGCTCGCGGTCGTCTCGCCGACCTTCAGGTACTCGATCTCGACGAGCCGGTGCTCCGAGATCGCGTCCGAGAGCGTTCGGATGAGCTTCTCCTCGTCGGTCGCGGCAGCCGCCGGCTCGGCCGCCTCGTCCAGCTCGAACTGCCCGAAGGTCTCCTCGAGCTTGCGGCGGACCCGGTCGAGCCCAGTGTGAGCCTCGGCCGCGATCATGGGGCCAACGAACTCGAGAGCCAGCCGAATGGCGCGAGCCTCGAGAGGGGTCAGCCTGGGGGACCGCCTGAATGTGTCACCGAACAGCTCTTTCTCGACGTGGACGGAGTCGCCCTCGATCGACGCATAGAGGGCGTAGCAGCCGCCTCCGAAGTTGACGAGGTTTAGGAGCTGGAGGTGCTCGTCGAGATGCTCGACCGGAATCCGGAACCGCTCCGCAAGCTCGGCGGCGGGGATGTCGGCGGACGCATCCTCGCCGCAGCTGGCAAGGAGGTGCGCCAGAAGCGCCTGCAGGAGCCCGAACCGCTCAGGGGCCACTGGACCGGCGGTGCGCTCGATGACCTCCCCCGCTTCCCTGGTTGCCTCCTGCCTGGCAGGCTCGGGAGGCGGGCCCTCATGGGCTGCGACTACGCGCTCGACGGATCGCTCGACGAGCTCGACGAGCTCGGGTGGCTCCAGAGGACGCGCTCGCCCCTCCTGATTCAGGACCCAGGAGGCGAGCCTGCCGAGGCCCGAGTACTGCGTCACGAACACGCCCTCGTCGACGTGTCCTCGGTCCGCGAAGGCGCGCTCGACGAGCCAGGCCAGATCCTCGGCCAGCTCGATCCGCGCCTCGCCCGTGATCTCACCGACTTGCCACGGCGGGCGACCGCGGTAGATGGAGGCGTCGAATTCCTCCGGGACACGAAAATCACGCTCGCGCCGCGTGGCGAACCGGATGTCGCCGCGGACGCGGGAGACGCGGAAGGTTCGCTCCTCCTCGCGGTCGTGATCCCATCCGACCATGTACCAGGAGCCGGCGTCCGTGAAGAGGGCGTACGGATTGATCGTCCGCTCCGACTCCTCGTCACGCTGCATCGAGAGATAGCGGAACTTTACGGTCCGGCCCTTCGAGATCGCACCCTCCAGCTTGGTGAGCCGCCCCGACATCTCCTCCGAGTAGTCCGGGTCGTGGACCTGCACGGCCGACTCCCGGCTCGACTCGAGTGGGGCCGGCCGGCCGAGCGCGAGATTCTGGAGCGCAAGTCGAAGCGGCTCGGCGTAAGCGAAGCGGCCGTCGAGGAGATGGAACGCCGTCTGGAGCGCTGCAAGCTCGTCGTCCTCGAGATCGAGAGCGGGGAGGAAGTACTGCTCGGAGCGCAGCGTGTAGAGCTCCTCGCCGGTGAACTCGTCTCGCTGGGAATGGAGCGGGACGCCGAGCGCGATCAGCTCGCTTCGGTCGGAGTAGAAGCGCCGTGCAAAAGCCTCGTCGGACATCTCCGAGTACCCCTCGACATTTGTCTTGACGTCCCGCGCGGTGATAGGCCGACGCTCCGCCATGAGGTAGGCGACGAGCGAAAGTTGCCGGATGAGCTTGTCGGTGTCGTGCGACACGGGTCCTAGTATTGAGGACGTGCGCACCTCCCCGCAGCCGATTCTCGCCCATCTCGACCTGGACGCCTTCTTCGCCGCCGTGGAAGAGCTCGAGCACCCGGAGCTGATCGGAAGACCTCTGATCGTGGGCGGCGACCCGCGCGGGCGCGGGGTCGTCGCAACCGCGAACTACGAGGCACGGCGCTACGGAATCGGATCGGCAATGTCGAGCGCCGAAGCGCTTCGGCGTTGTCCGCAGGCCGTCTTCGTGCCTCCGAGCAAGGACCTCTACTCCCGCTACTCTCGCAGGGTGTGGGCGGCGGTACGGGAGGTCGTCCCGACCGTGGAGCGAACCGGCCTCGACGAAGGCTATCTCGATGTCGGAGAGGTGGCTCGCGGCTTCGGCGAGGCCCGCGCGGTCGCCGAGGCCGTCCAAGCGGCGGTGCGTGCGGCCGTGGGTCTCTCGTGCTCACTCGGCGTCGCGCCCTGCAAGGTGGTCGCGAAGGTCGCGAGCGACCGCCGAAAGCCTGGCGGAATCACGATCGTGCGGCCCGGCCGGGAAGCGGCGTTCCTGGCTCCTTTCGACCTGAGGCGCCTCCCCGGCGTCGGCCCGCGGGCTGACGAGCGCCTCAATCGCGCGGGGCTCAGGACGATCGGCGACCTCGCGGCTCTCGACGACGAGCACCTCCGCCGGCTCCTACCCGGCAAGGTTGGTCGCGTCTTACGGGATCGAGCGCGGGGCATCGACCTTCGAGGACTCGAGTTCGTGACCGAGAGCGTCTCGATCGGCCACGAGGAGACCTTCGCCCGGGACGTGTCCGACCGCGAGCAGCTGCATGACGAGCTCCGACGGATGTCGGCGAGCGTCGCCGAGCATTTGCTCGGGAGCGGGCAGGCAGCCCGCACCGTCACCACGAAGGTCCGCTACCCAGACTTCTCGATCCGCACCAGGTCGACGACCCTGGAAGCCGGGACGGACGACGGTACGAGGATCGGCGAGATCGCCTGCGCTCTCTTGGATCGAGCGCTAGCAGACCGTCCCGGCGCCCTACGCCTGGTCGGCGTCAGCGTCGCGAACCTCGATTCGTACAGGCAGCTGGCCCTGGATCACTAGCGGACGGCGTCCGCCACTCGCCCGGGTTTCGAAGAGTGGCCTCGACAGGCCTGAAGGCCCGTCGAGTAACGGCTTAGGAGCGTCCAGCCGCGAAGGCGGCTGGCGCGGTTACGCCGCCTTGCGCGTCTCTAGGTGCTGGTGCGAAGGGCAGTATTCGCGCTCGGGGAGCGGCGCCCGCTGGCACGGCTTCCCCTTTCGGGTGGTAGCGCGGCAGCGCGAGACGCCGCCGTCATAGGCGCCAGACTCGATCTGCTCCTCGATGAAGTCGACTGCAGCGCCGATGCCTTCGCTGACCGCCCAGGCGACTTGCGCTTGCTGCGTGATCGGGAAGTAGCGCCGGATGTCCTGGAAAAGGGTTCGCTCCGGCCGGGCGAAGTACCGGGGATCCTTGGCGAGACGCTCGACGGTCTCCTCGCATGCGGCCAGAACATCGCGACGGTATTCGGCCTGCACCTCGGCGGCCACATACGGGTCGATGAGGTCTTTGATCGAGCGATAAATGGCCCTCGAGTACTGATACATACGGAAGAGCATCCTCTCGTCAGCGGGTTCCGGTGCCATTATCGTGCCCTCCAGTTAATTCCCTGCAAAAGAACGTTAACTTGGCGTTAAGCGGGAGCCCGCACTCCGCGCCAACGCGAGTCTACATGCCGCAAAGCCGTGTTACAAAGTCCCCCGCCGGAGCGGTTTCAAACGCACGCTACGGACTGACCTCGCGGACATACGCAAGCGGAAATCCCCGGGAGCGCGCGGTGGGAAGACCGCTCTCGGCGGCGGCGACGGTGTCGTACACGCCCATGAACACGACGTAGTACCCCGGATTCAAGGTCAGGAAGTCGGATGAGCTCAGGATCCCGACGTTTGTAAGCCCGTTCGCGATCGCCTGGTTCGCCTTCTGCTCGGCGGCGGCGCGGCCCTTGGATGTCTCGACCGAGGCCAGCACGACTGTGTAGCCCTCCTTACCCTGGGGCCAGGAGCGGATCTCTCCCTGCGGGATAGTCGTGGCGGTCGTAGCCGTCGTAGCCGTCGTCAGCGTGGAGGTGTCGAGCGTTGCGATCGTCTGCGTGGTCGGGCCCGTGATGGTCTCGATGGTCTGAGTCCCCGGGATGGTTCCTACGGGGGCGGTCGTTCCGGGCACGGTGGATGCCACGAGCCCTCCCTTCTCATCGTCCTTGGTGGCGGCCACCGCCGCGATCGCGCCTGCGACCAGCGCGACGAGGAAAAGCGCGAGGAGGGCCGCCCAGAGCCAGGCAGGGGAGTCTCGCGACCAAATCTCGGTCCGCATGAAGGCGACAGGGATCTGGGCGCCCGGGAGCCGCGCGCCGCATTCGAGGCAATACTCTTGGTAGAGGTCGTGAGGGGCTCCGCAGCGGGGGCACGCAGGTGTTCCGGGCGGAGGCTCGACTGGAGCCCCGGGATCTGGTGGAAGGGGCGGCTGCGAGACCACTAGTGCTCGTTTGGCTCCGGGGCTCTCGGCGCCACTAAGGTCTCGTCGACGGGCCCCTCGGTGTCCCTAAACTCGTCGGCCGCGACCGAGTTCCCGCAGGCGGAGCAGAAGTTCGCCTCGGCGGGCAGCGGATTTCCGCAGTGACCGCAGGCGACAACCGGCGCCGTCTCGGCTGCCGGGCGCCCGCAGTGGGCACAGAAGTGCGCTCCCCGGACGAGCGGGGCCCCGCACTTGCAGAGCGTCGCTGTGCCCATGCCCCGAGGTACGGCTTCGCTCGCAGCCAGGAACGCATCGAGCTCGTTGATGCGCCGCTCGAGGGCTAGCACCTCGGAGGCGCGGCTGACCAGCAATTCGGGCTTGAAGCGGTCGCGGCGCACCATCTCGACAGCCAGCCCGCCGACGTCCCGCATCTCGATCTCGCGGCGGCGCACCAGCGACCGGCGCTCGCGAAGCGCTGCCGCAGCCGTAGGCGGCGGAGAAGGATCCGCAGGCGGCATCTTCTCGCCGCCTTCGACCGCGAATTCGGGCGGAGCAGGCGGCCTGCGCGCGAAGAGCGAGAAGCGACGGGCCGTCATCTCCGGCCCGAGTCTATCCCAGCTCCCGCGCCCTACTCAGCAATGACGACGAGGCGTTCCTCGGTCATCTCCCGCACCGTGTAGTGCGGGCCTTCCTTCGTGTTTCCCGAGGCCTTGATTCCGCCGTACGGCATCTGGTCGGCCCGGAACGTCGGCGCCTCGTTGATCGTGACTCCGCCGAACTCGAGCTTCGCCGCAGCGCCGAGCGCTGAGCGGACATTGCTCGTGAAAATGCCGGCCTGGAGCCCATACTCCGTCCCGTTGGCCAGCGCGAAAGCTTCCTCAAGCGAGTCGTACGGTGAGACCGTGCAGACGGGGCCGAAGACCTCCTGGCAGGAGACCTTCATGTCGGGGCGGACATCGGCTAGAACGGTCGGCCTGATAACGGGGCCGTCGGCCTCACCACCGGTCAAGACGGTCGCGCCGTCGGCCCGGGCTTCCTCGATCCACGCGAGGATGCGCTCGCGAGCGTCGTCGTCGATCACGGGCCCGACATCGGTGTCCTCATCGGACGGATCGGCCGCTTTCAACGCCTCGACCTTGGGCAGAAGCTTGGCGACGAAGTCGTCGTAGACCTGCCTACTCACATAGACACGCTGCACGGAGATGCAGCTTTGGCCCGCGAACGAGAAGGCGTGGGCGGCAACCTTCGAGGCGGCATCCTCGACGTCGGCATCTCCCTCGACGATGACCGGGGTCGAGTTTCCGAGCTCGAGCGACACCTTCTTTCGTGCAGCTCGCTCGCGGATCTTCCAGCCGACCTCGGAGGAGCCGGTAAAGGTGATCATTCGCACCCGCTCGTCCTCGACCAGGACATCGCCTATCTCGGCTGAGGGCCCCACCACGACGCTCAGCCAGCCCGGCGGCAGCCCCGCCTCCAGCTCGAGCTCTGCCAGGAGCAGCGCAGAAACCGGCGTCTGCCCCGCGGGCTTCAGGACGACGGCACAGCCTGCGGCCAGCGCCGGCGCGATCTTGTGGGCCACGAGGTTCAGCGGGAAGTTGAACGGTGAGATGGCGCCGACGACCCCGACCGGCAGGCGCATGGTGTAGGCAACCTTGCCGAGGCCTGCCTGCGACGCGCTCATCGGAACGACCTCGCCGCTCAGTGTTCGGGCCTCGACCGCAGACATCGTGAACGTCGAAACAGCCCGCTGCGCCTCGACGCGCGCGGCCTTCATCGGCTTTCCCGCCTCCATGCAGATCGTCCGTGCGAGCTCATCCTCATGCTCGTGCAGAAGCTCGGCAACGCGGTCGAGGATCTCGGCTCTCCGAAAGGCCGGCAGCGGCTCGCGCATCGCGCGCTCGGCGCCGTCGACGGAGCGGCGTGTCTCTTCCGCGCCGGCACGCGGCATTCTGGCGACGACCTCTCCGGAGAAGGGAGATCGGACCTCGTGCCACTCCCCGGTCTCGATCCACTCGCCCTCGACCAGGAGCTTCTTCTCGGTCAGCGTCACTGCCATGGCCCTAGGATACTGCGCTCGAGTGGGCCGCGAGATCAGCAGGGTGGGGGTGGTGGGGCTCGGCACGATGGGCGCCGGGATCGCCCAGGTCTGCGTGCAGGCAGGCTTCGACATGATCGGCGTCGAGGTGAGCGAAGACCTGTGCGAGCGGGCGCGCAGCACGATCGACCACTACCTTTCGCGGGGCGTCGAGAAGGGCCGGCTGAGCAACGAGGAGCGCGAGGCCGCGCTGGTTCGGCTGACGATGTCGACGCGTAGAGAGGACCTCGGCGACCGTGACCTGGTCATCGAGGCGATCGTCGAGGAGCTCGAGGCCAAGCAGGAGCTCTTCCGCGAGCTCGGCGGGATCGTGGAAGCCGGTGTCGTCCTAGCCACGAACACCTCGGCGCTGTCGGTCACCGAGATCGCGTCGGCGGTCGAACGGCCCGAGCGGGTGGTGGGCCTGCACTTCTTCAATCCGGCACCGGTCCTTCAGCTCGTCGAGGTAGTGCGAACGGAGCTTGCCTCGGACGAGGCGTACGAGAGTGCCTTCCGGTTCGCCGAGGCTCTCGGGAAGGAGCCCGTCCGCTGCAACGACACGCCGGGCTTCGTCGTCAACCGGATCCTGATACCGCTTCTGAACGACTGCGTGCGGGTCCTCGACGAGGCGGGAGTGACGCCGGAAGACCTCGACCGGGCGATGCGGTTCGGAACGAACTGGCCGATCGGGCCATGCGCACTCCTCGACCTGATCGGGCTCGACGTGCACGTGCATGCAAGCGAAGCGCTCCAGGAGAAGCTAGGCGAACCCAGGATGGCGCCCCCACCACGTCTCGTCAGCATGGTGGAGAGGGGCCATCTCGGCCGGAAGAGCGGGCGCGGCTTCTTCGCCTACGAGTAGCTCGCTCCGTCCGGTCGTCGCAGTACCGTCACGAGGCGTGACGATGTGCACGCTCTGTCGGCGCAACCTCATGGCCGGAGAACGCTTCCGGCTGTGGCAGGCAGAAGCTTCCGCGGAGCGCCGCCGGGCCGTCTGTGGGCTCTGCGAGCGGGAGGCGGCTCGGGAGGGCTGGGTTCGAGTGGTTCAGCCGATGGCGCGTGAGAACGCGGTCGGCCTGCGAGGCACCGTGCGCCTGGTCGCCTAGAAGGAGCGACGCCGTCGTGGAGCATCGGCCTTTCTCCAGGCCGAGTAGATTCTCTTACCGAAGCCCCGAGGCCAATGAGCGGCTTGCGCTTCGTTCTTGAGCAGCTGAACTGGATAGAGGAGGCGCCGTGGAACATCATGGGTCTGAGAGCTACTTCGTCGTCGGCGAGGGTTTGCTCGCTGAGAGTGTCGGAGGCCGGGAACGCACGCTCTCGGCGGGTCTGGAGGCGTTGGCGCCGCCGTTTCGGTTCTCGCGCATGGGGCCGAACGGGATCCAGCACCAACTCGGTGAGCCCAACCTGAAGAAGATCGCCAATGCCATGACTGCGAGCGGCGTCGGCGCGTCCCAGATCCCGTCCGGCTTCACGTACCTCGGCCAGTTCACGGACCACGATCTGACCTTCGACAAGACCAAGGTCATGCTGGGTGAGAACGTCTCCCCGGCGCAGCTCCTGCAGGCGCGATCGCCGAGCCTCGACCTCGATTCGCTGTACGGGGCCGGGCCGGCCGATCCCGTTTCGGCCAAGTTCTACGCCGCGGACGGGCTTCATCTGAAGGTCGGGAAGACGCTCGCTGCCGAAGGGATCACAGCGAAGCAGGGCTTTGACCTTCCGCGCGGCGCAGGAACAACGGTGGCGAAGAAACGCAAGGCGATCATTCCGGATCCGAGAAACGACGAGAATCTCGCGGTTGCTCAGACCCATCTGGCCATGATCCGTTTCCACAACCGCGTCGTCGACACCCTCCCCGCCGCGGTGCCGCCCGCACAGCGCTTCGATAAAGCTCGGGAGATCGTCACGAAGCATTACCAGTGGATGCTTCGAACCGATTACCTACCCCGAATTTGCGCGCCGGGCGTCGTGAACAACGTCTTCACGAACGGCAGGAAGGCGTTCGAGGTTGTCGTGCCCCCGACCGACGTCCCGACGATGCCGATCGAGTTCTCCGTGGCCGCGTTCCGGCTAGGACACTCGATGATCCGGAGGGCATACAACTGGAACAAGATCTTCGACGATGGCTTCGGCTCCCTCGACCTCTTGTTCGTGTTCTCCGCGACAGGCGGCGACCTCGGGAGTGGACCCCGCCTTCCAAGCACCTGGATCGCGGATTTCCGCCGGCTCTACGACTTCAAGGAAGCCGGGCGGGCCGACCTTGCCGTGCCGGAAAGCAAGTTCAACCGAGCCATGCGTATCGACACGAGGCTTGTGAACCCGCTGAAGAACCTGCCCGCCGGGTCTTTCGGAGGTCCTGCGGTGCCGTTCAACGACCCGAGGGCCAACCTCGCGTTCCGCAATCTGACCAGGGCGAAGATGGTGAGGCTGGCCACCGGTCAGCAGATGGCGAAGTTCCTGCAGACCAAAGGGGTGACGCTGACCAAGCTCACCCAGGCGCAGATCCGAGACGGCAAAAACGGTGCCGACCTCGACGCATTGACGCAGCCTCAGCGTGCCGCGCTTCTCAAGGACACGCCGCTCTGGTTCTACATCCTCCGCGAGGCCGAACTGAACGGAGGCAAGCTGAAGGGGGTCGGAGCGCGCATCGTCGCGGAGACGTTCCACCATGCGATGGAAGGCAGCGAAGCGTCCATCGTTCGTGATCCGACCTGGCACCCGACGCTCGGTCCCAACAGCACGACGTTTCGGATGGTGGACCTGCTGCTCTTCGCCTTCCAGGGAAAGAAGGCTTTGCTCGCTCCACTCGGGTAGCGAACCGTTGGGCGCCCAGGGCGCTCCCGCAGCGCGATGTGCTCGAGCCGAGTCTCAGGCCGCGAGGTCTGCGTCCAGCCGGGACCAGCCGGCCGACGGGTGTCGCGTCCTGACCTCGGCCCAGATCTCGCCCGCTTCCTCCGCTGAGAGGAGCTCGAGTGCGACGGCGTTGCGCGTCGCCGCGATGACGCAGAAGACGTGCTCGTCGAAACGCGCCTGCGGGTTCGACGAGCGCTCGCAGGCTTGAGCGAGCGCCTCGAGCCGCGTCTCGAGGAGATGGGCCGTTCTGCTGTGATATGAGTGGTCTGCCATCGCTCCTAGTTCGTGGCCGACGTGCGGCCTCCCTGCCTTGTAGCTAACACCCAGGTTCGGACGGAACGTCAGGGTGAGAGGCGCGAATGCGTCCAGCTGTCGCCGGAGCGCTCGTAGGCGAAGCGGTCATGGAGGCGATCCTCGCCGTGCTGCCAGAGCTCAATCCGGTCCGGCAGGAGGCGATACCCGCCCCAGAATGGCGGCAGCGGAACCTCGCGGCCGTCGTACTCTCGCTCGAGCCCGCGCACTCGCTCCTCGAGGACGTCCCGACTCTCGATCTGCTCGCTCTGGCGCGACGCCCAGGCGCCAAGCTGACCGCCGCGAGGACGTGTCCGGAAGTACTGCGCCGACTCCTCCTCGCTTACGCGCTCGATGCTGCCTTCGACGCGAACCTGCCGTCCCAGGGGATGCCAGTAGAGCACGAGCGCAGCCTGCGGGTTAGCCTCGAGCTCGCGACCTTTCCGGCTCTCGTAGTTCGTGTGGAAGACGAAGCCGTTCTCGTCGATGCCATGCAGGAGGACGACCCGGGCGGAGGGCCGTCCGTCCGCATTCGAAGTCGCCAGAGTCATCGCCTCGGGCATCGGCAGGCCAAGAGCCCGAGCCTCGTCGAACCATGTTCGGAACTGCTCCATCGGATCGTCCGCGAGGTCTTCTTCGCATAGGCGAACGATGTCGGCCATGGGCGCAAGCCTAAATCTACGAAGCGTATTGCCCGTGCATTACAGATTCTTTACTGTGGGATCACCGGCGCCACACCCTGCACGGCCACACTTCGGAGAGCGAATGGCGATGATGCGGCCTCTCTTCATGATTTTCGCGATCGGGCTTACACTCGCCTTCGCGCCTGCCGCCGATGCCGGTCTGGCCCGTGCACTGTCGGCGGACAAGGATCTGGTCAACCTGGACGGGGGCCGAGGCGTGGCGAAATTCTCGGGCTACGGTGTTCTCTGGGGTGGCTTTGCACGCGGGAAGATCCGTGTCACCGACCTTC
This sequence comes from Gaiellaceae bacterium, assembly GCA_035535315.1. Taxonomy (GTDB): domain Bacteria; phylum Actinomycetota; class Thermoleophilia; order Gaiellales; family Gaiellaceae; genus DASQGA01. The sequence continues at coordinate 11,019 of DATLQD010000118.1, read as the reverse complement.
CGGGCGGAGCGCAGAGCGTAGTGCGGGTCTACGGGGCCGAGCGAGTGACCTACGTGAACGCGATCACTCGGGTCTACAGCGGGCGTTACATCAGATTTAGCATCCACACAGGGCGCTGGAAGGCCGGCATCACCGCGCGCGGTATCAATGCGAGCGCGGTGCTGAAAGGAGTCATGTGGCTCGGCGGCGCCACCGGGACCTACACGATCGAGGATTCGGCACAACGGCCATGGCCGCTCGAGCTCACGCAATTCACGCTCGGCGAATAGTTCGACCGGATTCTCTGTCACCATAGGAGCGGAACACGTGTCTCAGCAGTCCCAAACACATCCGCTCATTCTGATCGTCGAGGACGAGACCAGCATCGCCTCGTTCGTCGCCATGTACCTGAAGAAGGCCGGGTACGAGGTCAAGGTGGCAGGCTCGGGGACAGACGCACTCGCACGGGCAAGCGCCGACAACCCGTCGCTCATCATCCTCGACCTCATGCTGCCCGATCTGGACGGCATCGAGGTGTGCCGCCGGATCCGCCAGCGGTCCGACATCCCGATCCTCATGCTGACCGCCCGCGATGACGACGTCGACAAGATCATCGGGCTGGAGGTGGGCGCCGACGACTACCTGACGAAGCCCTTCAATCCGCGTGAGCTCGTAGCTCGGGTGAAGTCGGTCCTCAGGCGTTCGGCGCCGAAGGAGCGGGAGCTCGAGAACTTGTCCCTCGAGCACGGACTGCTTCGGATCGACTCGGGCAGGCGTGAGGTCATGGTGGGAGACGAGGAGGTCCAGCTCGCGCCGAAGGAGTTCGATCTGCTCTGGGAGCTGCTCGACCATCGGGGCCTGGTGCTCACCCGCGACCAGCTCCTCGAGCGCGTCTGGGGGTACACCTTCGCCGGCGACACCCGCACTGTCGACGTGCACGTTGGCCAGCTCCGCCGAAAGCTCGGCGACTCGTGCCCGATCGTCACGGTCTGGGGCGTCGGCTACAAGGTTTCGCACGAGCCGAAGGCCGCTCGCGCGTCGTAGCCTGTAGGAGGTCCGGTGTCCTCGCTCCGGTTTCGCCTCCCAGCTCTCTTCCTCGCCGGCGTGGTCGTCGCGGCCGCGGTAACAGCGCTGCTGGCCGTCCGCCTGTTTCAGGACTATGCGCGCGATCGCACGCTCAGCGATTTGCACCGCCAGGCGGCTGGGCTGGCCCAGCTCTATGCGGAGCAGGCGCGCCAGGGAATCGAGGAGCGGCGCCGGGCCCCGAGGTTCGCCCGGCCCAAGCTCGAGCGTGCGACGGACACGCGCCTCTATTACGCAGGCGTCTCGATCTTCCCGGGGCAGGACTCGGGGCTGCGGCCGCTTCCACTCGGGGTGCTCGATCGCGACCTCCTGGCCGACGGCAAGGTGCAGGAGGTCGAGTTCAAGCCGCCCGGGACGGACAAGACGTATCTCGCTGTGGCGGAGCCGATTCGCCTCGGTGGCGAGACCTTCGGTGCTCTCGTCGTGGCGAAGCCCCAGGCCGAGCTCCGGGAGCGCTGGGTCGTCCTTCTCGGACGGCTCGGCCTGGCCTTCCTGGCCGGGCTCGCAATTGCGGCTCTCCTCGTTCTGTATCTCTCTCGCCGGCTCACGAAGCCGCTCCTAGCTCTCTCGGATGCGGCGGATCGGATCGCGGAGGGACGGTACGACGTGCAGCTCCCGGGGGGGAAGCGCAAGGACGAGATCACCCACCTGACCGAACGGTTTCAGGAGATGGCTGTCCGCCTCGCACAGGCCGAGGCACTGGAGCGCCACTTCCTGATGAGTGTCTCGCATGAGCTCCGGACACCGTTGACGGCGATCCGGGGGCACCTCGATGCGCTGCGAGAAGACGTTCTCGACGACCCCGGAGAGCGGGCTGCATCGCTCGAGGTGATCGGCACCGAGGCAGATCGCCTTTCGCGCCTTGTCAGCGACCTGCTCGACCTGGCGAAGCTCGATGCCCGCCGCTTCACGCTCACCGAGGACGAAGTCGAGCTGCGGCGCCTGCTCGATCAGGCCTACCGCGCCAAAACCGAGGAGGCCCGGCGGCGCGGAATCGGCTACGAGCAGCGATTCGTGGCGGAACCGGTCATCCACACGGATGGCGACCGCGTGCTCCAGATCGTCACGAACCTTCTCGACAACGCGTTCGCCTGGACGCCCGACGGCGGGGCCATCTCCATCGGCCTCGATTCGAGGAACGGCACGGTTGAGGTCACGGTGTCGGACTCAGGACCAGGGGTGCCGTTGGAGGAGCGCGAGCGCATCTTCCGGCCGTTCTTTTCTCGTGACGAGTCGCGTGGGACCGGCCTAGGTCTCGCGATCGCACGCGAGCTCGCGCACGCACTCGGGGGTGAGCTTGGGCTCGACTCGTCCCCGGACGGTGGCGCCCGCTTCGAGCTGACGCTGCCGGCGCGTTAGCTAGAAAGGCGAAGCAGTCAGCTGGAGCGGCGCTCGTGCCGCTCGTCGATCCGGTAGAGCGCCGCCCCAGGCCGCTCCTCGAGAGAGCGCTCCAGACGATCGATGATGCGCTCCATCCGGTCAAGCCGTCGCTCGACTCCGTGCCAGCCCGAAGCGGTCAGGTCGACCAGAAGCGCCAGATCCTCGACTCGGGCGCGCCGTTCGGCGTCCAGGTCGCGTTGAAGCCGCTCGAGGCGCCGGATCGTCTGGCCTGAGAGCCCGCGTACCTCGGCGATGTGGCGCCCGACGGGGAGCACCTCGGCACGGAGGCCCTGCTGGACGGCTTCGCCCACGCGGCCCGGCACGGTCGCCTCGAGCTCGGACGCGCGGGCTGCAAGCTCGTCGAGCGCTTCCCCTGCTCGCGCGAGTGCGGCCTCGAGAGCGGCCGGTTCGGGATGGCCCGCACTCGTTTCCGCGAGGCGGTTCCGGGCCCGGTCTAGCGACTCCCGATCCATCCCGGCGACTGTAGCGTTGGCGTCGGACTGAACGACGACGGAAGGGTCGGCCGTGCGGACGGAGGAGCTCGACTACGACCTGCCGCCCGAGCTGATCGCCCAGCGGCCGCTCGACCGGCGGGATGAGAGTCGCCTGCTCGTGTACGAGCGCTCGAGCGGATCAGTCCGCCACCGCGTCTTCAATGAACTTCCCGCCGAGCTCGGGCGAGGGGAGCTCCTGGTCGTCAACGACACCCGCGTGGTTCCAGGCCGTATCCACACGCGCCGGCCGGGTGGGGGCAAGGCCGAGATCCTTCTGCTGGAGCCACTCGGGGACGGTGTCTGGGAGGCGCTCGCACGCCCGTCCCGCAAATTGCGAGCAGGTATGCAGCTTCGACCCGTGGAGCTCTTGGAGGCTCTCGGCGAGGGTCGCTGGCTCGTTCGGCTCGAAGGCAAGGCAGACGGGCAGACGCCGCTCCCGCCGTACATCACCGAGCCCCTTGCCGATCCCGAGCGGTACCAGACGGTCTACGGAGAGGAACTCGGCTCGGCCGCCGCACCCACGGCGGGACTGCACTTCACAACCGATCTCCTGACCCGCTTCGACGTCGAGCGGGTCACACTCCACGTTGGGCTGGACACGTTTCGCCCCATCGCAGCCGAGTCGCTCGCGGAGCACGCGATCCACAGCGAGCGCTATGAAGTGGATGCGGTCGCCTGGGAACGCATCCAGGCTGCCGAGCGCGTCTGCGCCGTGGGAACGACGACTGTGCGCGTGCTGGAGTCTCTGGCCCGCGGCGCCGAGCTCGTTGGTCGCACGAATCTGTTCGTGACTCCAGGCTTCGAGTTCAGTCGTGTGGATGCTCTCGTCACGAACTTCCACCTGCCGCGCTCGTCGCTCCTCGCGCTCGTGATGGCGTTCGCCGGGGTGGAGGAGACCCGGCGGCTGTACGAGCTCGCGATCGCAGAGCGATATCGGTTCTACTCGTTCGGCGACGCCATGGTGATTCTGTAGCTGGTTGATCGGCAATCCGCGCATACCGATCATGGTCTAGACGCGCGGGTCCACCCCCTCCGCCTCCCGGCATCGACCCTACTTCGTGAAGATGCGCGGATGGCGAACGAGCCGGGTCGGAAGAGTGACAGGACGGTGTCGACGTTCAGCGTTGCTGCGACCGACGGAGCGGCGCGGGCGGGCGTCCTCCACACGGAAAACGGCGATGTCCTCACCCCTGCGTTCATGCCGGTTGGCACGAAGGGGACAGTCAAGGGCCTGCATCCAGATCGAGTGCGCGAGCTCGGCGCCTCGATCGTGCTCGCTAACACCTACCACCTGTACTTCCGGCCCGGGCCCGATCTGATCGAGGCGCTCGGCGGCCTGCACCGGTTCATGGGCTGGAGCGGCCCGATCCTGACCGACTCTGGCGGCTTCCAGGTTTTCTCCCTCCGCGACACGATCGTCGAGGCCGACGACGACGGCGTCACGTTCCGCTCCGTCTACGACGGCACACTTGCCCGCTTCACGCCCGAGCTGGTGGCGGACGTGCAGCGAAAGCTCGGATCCGACATCGCAATGTGTCTCGACGTGTGCCCACCGGCAGGCATCCCGCCCGAGGAGCTCGAGGTTGCGGTGGCACGAACGGCCACGTGGGCGCGCCGCCAGCTCGCGGCGCCGCGACCGCCGGGTCAGCTGCTCTTCGGCATCTCCCAGGGAGGCGTCGACCCGGTGCTCCGCCGCCGGTCGACAGAGGAAATCGCCTCACTCGGCTTCGACGGCCACGCGCTCGGCGGGCTGAGCGTGGGGGAGGAGCGCGGCCGCATGCTCGATACCGTCGAGTGGGCAGCGCAGCTTCTTCCACCAGAGCGGCCCCGGTACTTCATGGGCATTGGCGACCCGGCGGGGATCCTGGGCGTCGTGCGGCGGGGCATCGACATGTTCGACTGTGTTTTGCCCACCCGGCTCGGACGCACGGGCTCGGCGCTCACGTGGGACGGCCGCCTCAACCTGCGGAACGCAGCGTTTGCACGTGACCTTCGCCCCCTCGACGAGGGGTGCCCATGCGCCGCCTGTACACGCTTCTCGAGGGCCTATATCCGGCATCTCGTGACACAGCACGAGCTTCTCGGCCTGATACTTTTGTCCGAGCACAACGTCAGGTTTCTGCTCGATTTGACCGCCGGAGCGCGGGCAGCGATCGAGGCGGGACGGCTCGGCGCCTATACGGCCTCCGCGCTCGACCGGCTCGGGGCTGCGGCGCCTGGCCAGGAGGTTTCTCGTGGGTAGTGGGTTCTTCATCGTCCTCATCGTGATGTTCGGCTTCATGTACCTCATGCTGATCCGTCCGCAGCGCCAGCAGCAGCGCCGGCACGCCGACATGCTCAAGGAGCTCGGGCCCGGCGACGAGGTCATCACCGCCGGCGGCATCTACGGCGACGTGATCGAAGTCGAGCCGGACCGGGTGACCCTCGAGATCGCAGAGGACGTGCACATCGAGGTGGCGCGCCGTGCGATCGCGAGCATCGTGCCCCAGGAGGACGCGGGATCGCTCGAGGACGAGCTCGAGGCTACAACGGTCGAAGAGCCCGAGCCGGTCGTCGAGGAGCGGACGGAGCAGGAGGAGGCCCGGCGCTAGAGCCCTAGCCGGCTCGGCGCGCGGAACGACTGGTGCGCAGGTACTTCTGGACTCTCCTCGCAGTTCTCGTCGCCGTCATCGGCGTGATCGTCCTCGCCTTCTTCCGGCAGCCGACGCTCGGCCTCGACCTGCAGGGAGGACTGGAGCTCGTCCTCCAGGCGCAGGCGCCCCAGGGGCAGCAGGTAACCAAGGAGGACATGGAGCGCTCGGTCGAGATCATCCGGGCGCGCGTCGACAAGCTCGGCGTCTCCGAGCCCGAGGTCCGCCAGCAGGGTGACGACCAGATTGCCGTCGACCTCGCCGGTGTCACCAACCCGGCGCGTGCGGCGGAGATCGTCGGCAAGACGGCGCAGCTCCAGTTCTACGACCTCGAAGCCGACCTCGTAGCCCCCTCGAAGGACGCGCGCGGCTTCCCGGTGGCGAGCCCGAGGCTGAAGCCGCTCCTGACGCCCGAGGACAAGCTGAAGCCGAAGGACGAGCCTCCGACGCAGTGGTATCTCTTCCAGGGGAACCGTCTTCTTTCCGGCCCTGCCGACACGAAGGAGGACCTCGCGCAGCAACTCGAGGGCGCGAAGGTCCCGGCCGGCGCGACGTACTACGCCGTGCCGAAGGGGAAGATCGTGATCACGTGCGGCCGGAATGCCACCGTCTGCCCCGGCGTCCAGACCGCGCCGGTGTCACAGACCTTCTACTACGTCTTCAAGTTCGAGCCCACGAGCCCGGAGCACCCGATCCCGGAGATGACCGGCGAGGACCTGAAGCTCAAGGGAACGCGCGCGGACTTCCAGAACGGCCAGCCGATCGTCACGCTCGAGTTCACCAACGCGGGCGGCAAGAAGTTCCACGAGATCACCCGGACGCTCGCCCAGCGAGGGCGCTCGCAGACACAGTTCGCAGGGGGCGGCCAGGACCTCTTCCAGCACTTCGCAATCGTGCTCGACAGCGAGATCCGCTCCTGGCCTCAGATCGACTTCAACGACCTTCCCGACGGAATCTCCGGGAACAGCGCCCTCATCGAGGGGCTCGACTCGCCGGACGAGGCGAAAGATCTCGCCCTGGTGCTTCAGACCGGCGCGCTCCCGCTGAAGTTCGTCCAGGTCGAGCGCTCGGACATCTCCGCGACCCTCGGTGCGGACTCGCTACGGGAGGCGATCATCGCCGGCATCGGCGGCCTCGCGGCCGTTGCCCTCTTCCTCCTCCTCTTCTACCGCTTCCTCGGCCTCGTGGCGGTGATCGGGCTGGCCATCTACGGCGTGCTGCTCTACGGAGCCCTCCTCCTCTTCAACGTCACCCTCACCCTGCCAGGCTTCGCGGGCCTCATCCTCACGATCGGGGTCGCGGCCGACGCGAACATCGTCATCTTCGAGCGGATCAAGGAGGAGGTCCAGGCGGGCAAATCGGTACGTGCGGCGATCGGAGCGGGGTACAAGAAGGGCTTCAGCACGATCGTCGACGCGAACGTCGTCACGATGATCACGGCGCTCGTGCTCTTCATCGCCTCGACGAGCGGGGTGAAGGGGTTTGCACTCATGCTCCTGATCGGCACGCTCGTCTCGATGGTGACGGCGGTCGGGGCGACGCGTGCGCTCCTCGCCTCGCTGGCGGGTTTCAAGTGGTTCGACAACCCGGCGTTCATGGGCGCGAGCGCCCAGCGGATCCCCAGCTGGCAGAAGGTGGACTTTCTCGGAAAGCGGCGGATCTGGTTCGCGCTCTCGGCGGTCATCGTTCTGGTCGGGCTCGGCTCGCTCGGCATCAACGGCTTGAATCTCGGGATTGACTTCGAGGGCGGGAGCCAGGTCAGCTTCCAGACCCCGCAGCCCGTGTCGGTCGAGCGCGTGCGGGCGGAAGCGGCCAAGGTTGGCAAAGAGAACGCCGTTATCCAGGGCACCGGCACCCAGGTCGCCGGTGGCTACCGCGAGTTCAAGATGAAGACGGAGTCGCTGTCGGGGCCCGAGCAGACGAAGCTCCAGAACGCCCTTCGACGCGACCTCAATGCGACCGGCCTCGGGGTCAAGAACGTCTCGGCGACGTTCAGCCGGCAGGTCCTCCAGAGCGCGCTCATCGCGATCGTCGTGTCGCTGCTCCTAGTGGTCGCCTACATCGCGATCCGGTTCCAGTTCACGTTCGCCGTCCCGGTTCTGATCGCTCTCGTCCACGACATCCTGATCACGCTGGGGGTCTACTCGCTGACGGGCCGGGAGGTGTCGGCGTCGACCGTCGCCGCGGTCCTCACCATCCTCGGGTACTCGATCTACGACACGATCATCATCTTCGATCGGGTGCGGGAGAACATCCCGCTGATGCGGAAGTCGAGCTTCGCGGCGATCGCGAACCAGTCGCTCTGGGAAACGGTGCGGCGCTCGCTCGCCACGACGTTCATCACGCTCCTGCCCGTGTCGGCGCTCCTCATCTTCGGCGGGGCCACGCTGAAAGACTTCGCCTTCGCGCTCCTCGTCGGGATCGGCTCGGGCGCGTATTCGACGATCTTCATCGCCACCCCGATCCTCAGCTATCTGATGGAGCGACAGCCCGAGTACGCGAAGCGCAAGCGCGCAGGCCTGCAGGAGAAGCTGGGGCGGGGCGAGGTCGCCCCCGGCAACGGCGTCCCGATCGACGGAACCGAGCCGTCTCCCGTACCGGAGCCGGTCGCGGCTCCCGCCGAGCCGGCGGCACCCATCGGTGACGGATCCGCCGCCGCTCGCCGGGAGGCACGCCGCAAGCGACGCCGAGCGAGGCCCCATGGCCGCTCAAGATGAGCCCGAGGAGGGGTCGGTGAGGGACCTCGTCGAGAAGACGCTCCTCGCGGGCCTCGGCGCCGTCGCGCTCACGAAGGAGCGGGCCGACGATCTCGTAGACGAGCTGACGAAGCGCGGCCGGATGACCGGCGAGGAAGCGCGCGAGGTCGTCGACGAGCTCACGCATAGGTGGCGGGGAGACGCGATACGCTTGAGCGAGCGCGCAGGTTCGACGATCTCCGGCCTTTCCCGTGAGCTCGGGCTTGTCACGCGGCGCGAGTGGGAGGAGCTCGAGCTGCGGCTGGCCCAGGTCGAGCACCGCCTCAGGCTCCTCGAGGGCCAGCCCGCGTCCGCACGCGGGGCGAGGCCGGTGGAGCCGCCACCCGGGCCGTCAGACCGCCCGACAGAGCCCAGATGATCTGCTCGGTGTGACCCGTTCCCGCGGGTACGCGAATTACCGAGCAATGATCTAGGACCGTAAGATTCGAGCCATGAGCTCGCGGCCTGCCGTTCGGCAGCTCGGCCGTCTCTCCGAGATCGCGCAGGTCGCGGCGAAGCACGGCTTCGGATACTTCTTCGAGACCAATCGCCTGGTCGACGTCGTCACGCGGCGTCAGCGTGAGATCGAACCGAGCGGTGAGGGATCGCCGCGCGGCCAGCGACTGCGTGAGATGCTCGACGAGCTCGGGCCGACCTTCGTGAAGTTCGGCCAGCTCCTCTCGACCCGACCCGACGTGGTCCCGCCAGACATCGTCTTCGAGCTGAAGGCGCTCCAAGACGACGTCCATCCCTTTCCGTCGGAGCAGGCCGAGCAGGTGATCGAAGAGGACTTTGGCCTGTCCGTCTCCCAGCTCTTCCTCGAATTCGACCCGACGCCGATAGCCGCAGCCTCGATCGGACAGGTGCACCGGGCGACGTTGCCGAACGGACGGCGCGTGGTTGCGAAGGTCCAGCGGCCGGACGCCCCGCGGCAGGTGGAGGCCGACCTCGAGCTCCTTTACCAGGTCGCGAGGCTCGTCCGCGACCGCGTCCGCGCACTCGACTTCATCGACCCGGTCGCACTCGTGGACGAGTTCGCGCGGTCGATCCGGCAGGAGCTCGACTACCGGAACGAGGCGCGAAACGCAGAGCAGTTCCACAGGAACTTCGCCGGACATCCACACGTGCGAGTCCCGCGTGTCTACTGGACGTACTCGAGTGCCAGGGTGCTGACCCTGGACTACCTCGAGGGCATTCAACTCGCCGACCTCGACCACTCGACCTACTCGATGGACGAGCGCCGCCGCCTCGCGTATCTCATCACCGACGCCTGGATGGCCATGATCTTCAGGCACGGCTTCTTCCACGCCGACCCTCACCCGGCGAACATCCTCATCCTCGAGCAGACGGGCCACATCGGCCTTGTCGACTTCGGCGTGGCCGGAAAGCTGAGCGACGAGGACAACTCCCGCCTGACCCGCCTCTTCATCGATGCCGTGAACGAGAACATCGAGGCGCTCCCGCGGCGACTGGCGGAGCTCGGCGTCCGGTACCCGAAGGACCGCGAAGCGGAGTTCACCGCCGAGCTCAGAGACATCTACTACCGGTACTACGGCGCGCGGCTGAACGAGATCGACCCCCTGCAGCTGATCCGGGAGGCGTTCGCGCTGATCTACCGGATGCGCCTCCAGCTCCCGACCCGCTTCGTCCTCCTCGATCGTGCGATCGCGACCCTCGGGTCGGTCGGTCTCGAGCTCTATCCCGACTTCAACGTCTTCGAGGTGGCGAAGCCGTATGCGCGCGAGCTCGTCCTCGAGCGCTTCACCCCTCGCCGCATGGCGCTGCGCACGCAGCAGGAGGCCCGGAACTACACGCGGATGCTGCACGAGCTGCCGTACCAGATCCATGACACGTTCGAACAGGTCCGGGACGGCCAGATCGAGGTTGGCTTCCGACACGAAGGGCTCGACGACCTCATCCATCGGCTCGACCTCGTCTTCAACCGCGTCGTGCTTGCGGTCATCGCAGGCGCGGGGATCATCGGCTCGAGCCTGATCGGTGCCCTGGCGAACGAGGGACCGAGCATTCTCGGGGTCAACGTGATCTCCGTGATCGGGTTCACTCTCTCGACGGTGCTCGCGCTCTGGCTCGTGTGGGGAGTCGTCCGCTCGGGCCGTATTTAGGATCTAAAGCGGCGTCAAGACCTGCTCGAGCTGCGAGCGAAGCGATTCGTAGTTCGGAGGGAGCGAAAGCCTCTCGCCCAAGTGCTGCGGGTCCTCGTCGGCCGAGAAGCCGGGTCCCTTCGTGGCAATCTCGAACAGGACGCCGCTCGGCTCCCGGAAGTAAATCGAGCGGAAGTAGAAGCGGTCGATGATCGGGGTTGGCCTCGCGCCGGCCTCGGCGACGCGCCTCTGCCACGCCTCGTGATCCTCGAGCTCCGAGGCCCAGGCGACGTGGTGAACGGTTCCGGCTCCGCCGATCCCGGGGTCGTCGGGCGGGCTGTCATAGGCGTAGAAGGAGCCTCTGCTCACTCCGCGCGCCTCCCAGGTTCCGCCGCCCGTGTCGCGGAAGCCGAGGGGCTCGCCCAGGAGGGCTGCACTACGCGCTGGATCCCGGGAGTACGCCCGCACCCCGTCAAATCCCTGGAGCGCGTGCTCGACCGGGATCTCGGCGTGTGTCGCGACGAGTGGCTCGTCCGCCGTATCGACGACCGCAAGCTCGAGCCCCATTCCCTCCGGATCGGAGAAGCGGAGCTTCCCTGACTCGCGCTCCAACGCG
>DATLQD010000117.1:0-5079 GCA_035535315.1 Gaiellaceae bacterium | reverse complement strand
CACGATCAGAGGAGTCGCGGCGCGCCTGCTCCGCGGCGTCAACTAGCGGAAGAGCCGGGCACGCGCGGATCGGCGGTGTCTGGCGCGGCGGCGCCGCACGGACTCGTTCCTGGCTAGCCGGAGACGCAGGCGTTTCGCAGCATGCCGATGCCCTCGATCTCGGTCTCGACCACGTTGCCGGGCGAGAGGTAGCGCGGTGGCTCGCGGCTATCTCCGACACCCGATGGCGTGCCCGTATAGATCAGATCCCCCGGCTCGAGAGTGCACCACGAGGAGATAAACGCAATCAGTTCCGGCACCGGGAAGATGAGATCGCTCGTCCGACCGTTCTGGACCTCCTCGCCGTCGACCGAGCAGCGCACCGCGACGTCATCGCGGTCGGGCAGCTCGTCGGGCGTAACGAGCACCGGGCCCGTCGGGGCGTAGCTGTCGCGGGACTTCGCCATCGTGAACTGCCGCACCGACCGAAACTGCTCAGCGCGGTCAGAGATGTCCTGCCCGCACATGACCCCCGCGACGTGGGACCATGCCTCCCCCGCCGGGATGTCCTTGCCGCGCTTGCTAATCGCGAGCACGAGTTCGGCCTCCCAGTCGACCTTGTCGCGGGCAGCCGGGATCACGATGTTTCCGTGGGGGCCGTTGAGGGCGCTGGACAGCTTGGCGAAGAGGACCGGTGCATCGGGAATCGGGAGACCTGATTCCTCTGCGTGTGAGCGGTAGTTCAACGCGGCGGCGAGGATCTTCGAGGGCCGCGGTAGCGGTGGGCCGAGCTGCGTAGGATCGAGCTGGGGCGCGTCGCTCGGCACGTCGAGGCCCACGAGCTCTTCGAGTCGCCCGACGAGTGTCATCGGATCCGATGGGAGGTCACCGCCGGTCGCGTGCTCGACGTCGACCACGCGTCCGTCGACGACCACGGCAGCTCTCCCGTTCAGGTTGGCGAGACGCACGGGCGCCAACCCTAACCGCAGCCGTGGGGCTGCGGCGAGTTTGCAGTACGTGGGACGGCGTTGCACTATACGAACCGCCTCTGAGGTGAAATGATCGCCGCATCGTCGATCCGGGCGTGAGGCGCCCGGGAGGAGGAGGGCTTCATGGCAACTCGCGCAGAGGTGGGAGAAGTCGGTCTCGAGCGGCGAGCCGTCGGGCTTCCGACCGCGGTCGGCACAACCTTTGGACTGATCGTCGCGTCGACCGTGCTCGCGTCCGTGACCGCGGGTTTCTTCGCGAGCTACGTCTTCCTTGCAGCGCTCGCCGTGGGCCTGTTGGCTATGTACCTCCAGAGCATGAGCTTCGCCGAGCTCGCCACCATGATCCCGAAGGCGGGATCGATGAACGAGTACGTGCGGGCCGGCCTGGGGCCCTTCTTCGCCACGCTGACGGTGCTCGTCGGGTACATCGCGGTCCAGCTCTTTCCGACCACTGCCGAGGCCTACACGCCCTCGGCGATCGTCAAGGGCTTTCTCTGGACCGGCGGGCCCAGCACCACGTTCTGGGTCATCGTCTTCGTCGTCTTGGTCGCGCTTCTGAATGTCGCCGGGATCCGCCCGTACGGCGCGGTCGAGGTGGCCCTGACGGTGTTCATCATCCTGTCCCTCCTCGTCTTCGGGTTCATCGGCCTCGCGGGCCTCGGATCGTCCGACCCGATTGGCAGCGCTTTCCCGCATGTCCCCTTCACCTGGAGTCTCTTCTCGACGCTCCTCGGGATCGCGATGTTCACCTTCGTCGGCATGGAATACACCTGTCCGCTCGCGGAGGAGATCGAGAACCCCGCGCGCAACATTCCGCTCGGGATTTTCCTCGGGCTCACGCTCGTGACAGTTCCGATCGTGATCTGGGGGCTCGGAGCGACACGCTACGTGCCTTCGGATCAGCTGAGCGCGTTCAGCCCGGTCGCCCACATGGAGGCCGCGATCGCGATCCTGGGCGACACCGGCAAGTGGTGGATGGCGATCATCTCGCTGGCCGCGACGCTCTCGACGCTGAACGCACTTCTCGCGGGTATCCCGCGGATCCTTTACGGCATGTCACTCACGCGGCAGCTGCCGCGAGCCTTCGGATACCTGCTCCCCTCCACGAGGGCTCCGGTCGTCGGGATCGCCGCCGTCGCGCTCATGCCGATTCTCATGAACGTCTTCATCGATCTCGGGAAGAGCACGAACTTCATTGAGCTCATCCTGGCGGGCGTCCTCGGGTGGGCTACGGCCTACGTGATCATCCACCTGACTGTGATCATCCTCAGGCGGCGGGAGCCGCAGGCGCGGCGTCCGTTCCGCTCTGCTGCCGTGCCCGTTCCACAGCTGATCGGTATGGGCCTGCTCGCGCTGGCGGCATTCAAGATCTTCCCCGTCCCCGAGGTGAGAGATCACATCTATAGGGACTACGGGATCTTTTTGGGCGCGGCGATCGTCGTCTCGCTCCTCCTCAACCTCGCCTTCGGAACGAGCCTCAGGGAGCAGTTCCGTCCTGTGCCGCTCGCCGAGGTGTACCGCGAGACCAAGCTGATCGAGGAGGAGCTGCCGCCACCCGTAGAGCCGGGCGGCCCGCACATCAGGCACGATTAGGCGGTGGCAGTCACCGAGCAGCAAGCCGCGGAGGCTCGCCTGGACGAGGCGAGACGGGCGGGCGTCAAGCGTGTCAGGGTCCACTTCACGGACCTGACCGGGATCTCCCGGAACAAGGTCGTGCCGCTGACCATGCTCGAGGAACTGGTCGAGGAAGGCGTTAACTTCTGCATCGGGGCCTACGCCGTCTCGCACGCGGGCGAGGTGATCGAAGAGACGGGGCTCGGCTCGGAGGCGGAGTTTCGAGACATAAAGGTCTACCCGGACCTCTCCACGCTCAAAGTACTCCCCTGGGAAGGAGAGACCGGGATCTGCATGGCCGACGTCCACTTCGACGGCGAGCTCTTGCCGTGCGATCCACGCGGGATCCTGAAGCGCGCGATCGCGGAGCTCGACAAGCGGGGCTACAGAGCGGCGTGCGGTCACGAGCTCGAGTTCTTCCTGCTCCGCGCCGGCCCGAACGGGTACGAGCAGTACGCCGCCCAGCCCGGCATGGTCTACACCCAGACGCCGTCGGTCGACACGGAAGGCGTGATCCGCGAGATGGAGGACGCGGTCTGCGCCCTCGGGCTGCCGTACGTCTGCTCGAATCAGGAGTACTTCGGGTCGCAGTGGGAGATCAACCTGCGGTATGCCGACGCGCTCGAGGCAGCCGACGACTCGCATCTCCTGAAGCTCGCGATCAAGGAGATCGCTTCCAAACACGGTCTCATGGCTACCTTCATGGGGAAGCCGCTCGAGGGTGAGGGCACATCCGGCTACCACCTTCACCTCTCGCTCTGGGAAAACGGCGACAACGCCTTCGAAGACCCACAAGGTCAGGACGGTCTCTCCGATCTCTGTCGGCACTTCATCGCCGGCCAGCTCGAGCACGGGCGGGCGATGACCGCCGTGCTGGCACCGACCATCAATGCCTACAAGCGTTTCGTCACGTTCGCGATGGCGCCTTACACGGTCACCTGGGGCCCGGACAACCGCACCGTCTTCATCCGGATCCCCGTTGAGCGCGGCAATGCGACCCGGGTCGAGAACCGAGTCGGCGACGGGACCGCGAACGCGTACCTGGCTGCGGCCGTGGCCCTCTTTGCCGGGATCGACGGCATCGATCGCCAACTCGACCCCGGCCCGGGCGTCAGAGGCGACGCATACGCGGCCGAGGGGTTTCCGCTCGTCCCGCTATCGCTGGCCGAGGCGATCGAGGCGCTCGAGCAGGACACCTACCTCACGGAGAATCTGGGCCCGCAGTTCGTCCGCGCTTTCGCCGCGCTCAAGCGCGACGAGCACAAGCGCTTCTCGAGCTCGGTGACCGACTGGGAGATCCGCGAGTACCTAAACACGTTGTAATGGCGGTCAAGGAGTTCGATCCGGCCACGATCGATCTGTCGAGCCCGGACACCTTCGCGGAGCGGATCCCCTTTGAGTACTTCGACTACCTGCGCCGGCACGAGCCCGTCTACTGGCATCCCGAGGAGCCTCCGAACCATGGCTTCTGGGTCATCACGAAGCACGCGGACCTCGTGCAGGTCCACCGCGACTTCCGCACCTTCTCGTCGGAGCTCGGCCACGTTGCGATCGAGGAGCTCCAGCCGGACGAGCTCGCCGCCCGGCAGTCGATGCTCGAGACGGACCCGCCCAAGCACACGCGTCTGCGGCGGATCGTGAGCCAGTTCTTCACACCACGGGCGGTTGCCGAGTACGAGGGTTTCGCCAGACAGCTCGCGCGTGAGCTTCTCGAGAAGGCGGTCCCGAAGCGCGAGTTCGATTTCGTGGAGGAGATAGCGGCTCCATTCCCGATCAACGTCCTCGTCCGCATCGTGGGCGCGCCGCCCGCCGACGCTCCGCGCCTGGTCGCGCTCGGCGACCGGATGATCGCGAACACGGACCCCGACTACGCCGACGTCGTCGTCGGCCGCGAAGACACGAGCGAGTACCGCCTGCTGACGTTCCGAAGCCCGGCGGCGGTTGAGCTCGCCGAGTACGGCGCAGACCTCGCTGCGAAGCGGCGCGCGGAGCCGCAGGACGACCTCGTCTCGAAGCTCGTGCACGCGGAGGTCGACGGCGAGCGGTTGACAGAGCGCGAGTTCGCCAATTTCTTCGCGCTTCTTGTAATTGCCGGCAACGAGACCACGCGTCAGGGGCTTTCGCGTGGGTTGCTCGCGCTCGCCGGCGAGCCCGAGGCGATGGCGGAGCTGGCCGCCGAACCTTCGCTGATTCCCGTCGCCCTCGAGGAGATCCTCCGCTTCGCTTCGCCTGTTCTCTACTTCCGCCGCACGGCCATGGTCGACACCGAGCTGCGGGGCGTGAAAATCCGCGCCGGGGACAAGGTGACCTTCTGGTATGTGTCGGCCAACTTCGACGAGGACGTCTTCGCGGATCCGTACACGTTCGACATTCGACGACAGCCCAACGAGCACGTCACGTTCGGGAAGGCGGGACCGCACCACTGTCTGGGGGCGTATCTCGCGCGGCTCGAGATGCGAGTGCTGCTGGAAGAACTTCTCCCACGCGTTCGCACCAT
>DATLQD010000116.1:0-4732 GCA_035535315.1 Gaiellaceae bacterium | reverse complement strand
GGCTCCTCGCCGCGGAGGGGGGATCGGGCCCCGAGTACCAGTCGATGTGATCCGCGTCGAGGACGTCGTCGCCGCCTCGGAGGCGATCGGGACGAGGCTCCACCGAACACCGATGCTCTCTTCGGCCAGCCTGGGGCAGGTTTCCGGGGGCAGCGTCTACTTGAAGGCGGAGCTCTTCCAGCGGACGGGCTCCTTCAAGGTGCGCGGCGTGCTGACCAAGCTGGCGTCGCTCTCGGCGGAGGAGAAGGAGCGCGGGGTCATCACCATCTCGGCGGGGAATCACGCGGGGGCGGTCGCGTACGGCTGCGCGCTCGAAGGTATCGACGCGCTCGTGGTCATGTGGGCGGGCGTCAGCCCGCAGAAGACCGCAGCGACCCGCGGGTACGGCGCCGAGGTCGACCAGGCGGCGGCGACGGCGGGCGAGGCCTTCGTCCGCATGGGGGAGCTCCAGGAGCGAAGCGGGCGGACGCTTGTCCACCCCTTCGACGACCCGTTCGTGGTGGCAGGTCAAGGTACCGTCGGGCTCGAGATCCTCGAAGACCGACCCGATGTCGACATCGTGGTCGTGCCCGCGGGCGGAGGGGGCCTCGTCTCCGGGATTGCAGTGGCGGTGAAGTCAGTCCGGCCGGACGTTCGGGTGATCGCCGTCGAGCCGGAGGGGTCGTCCGCCTTGAAGCTCGGGCTCGAAGCGGGAGAGCCCGTCTCGATCGAGCCGAAGTCGGTCGCTGACGGCCTGAGCGCCCCGTTTGCGGGGCGCCTTCCACTCGAGATCTGCGCCGAGCTTCTGGACGACCATGTCACGCTGACGGAAGGCGAGATCCGGGCCGGCTTCCGGTATCTCTACGAGCGTGCGAAACTCGCGGCGGAGCCGGCCGGAGCGGTCACGGCAGCCGCCCTCCTGGCCGGGAAAATCCCGACAGCAAAGGGCGCGGTCGCGGTCGCTGTTGTCTCGGGAGGCAATGTAGCGGCCCAAACAGCCTCTGCTATCCTGACCTCAAATGAAGGCTGACATTCATCCCGAGTACGTCGTCGCGACCGTTCGCTGCTCCTGCGGTAACGAGTTCCAGACACGCTCCACGAAGCCGGAGCTGCACGTCGAGGTCTGCTCGGAGTGCCACCCCTTTTACACGGGCAAGCAGAAGCTCATGGATTCGGGCGGCCGCGTCGAGCGCTTCCAGCGCCGGCTCGAAAAGGCCGGACGCACCTAGCGTCACCTGGGGACTGAGGCCATGAGCGCCCCGATCGGCGGCCAGGCTGTCCTGGAGGGTGTCATGATGCGCAGCCCGACTGCCTGGTCCGTGGCTGTCCGAAAGCCGAACGGCCAGATCGCCGAGGTGAACCGCCCGGTCTCGTCGGCGCTGCTCGAGCATCGCTGGCTCAGGATTCCGATCCTTCGCGGGATCGTGGCTCTCGGCGAGTCCCTGGCGATCGGCTTTCGAGCTCTCGCTATCTCCGCGAACTATGCCGCTCAGGACGAGGACTCCGAAGAAGGCGACGTGCAGACTGAGCTCAGCAAGGGGCAGCTCGCCTTTGCATTCGGGATCGCCATCGGCTTCGCGCTTCTGCTCTTCAAGGTTTCGCCGGCGCTCATCACCAGCTGGCTTCCCATCGATGACAACGGTGTCTTCGTCGTGGTCGAGGGCCTCATCCGCGTCACCATCTTCGTCCTCTACCTCGTCGTCCTCTCCTTGCTGCCCGACCTCAGGCGCGTCTTCCAGTACCACGCGGCCGAACACAAGGCGATCAACGCGTACGAGGCAGGCGAGGAGCTCGTCCCGGCAAAGGTCGCCCCCTACAGCCTCCTGCATGTGCGGTGCGGGACGGCCTTTCTCCTCTATGTCATGGTGGTGGCGATCTTCGTGTTCGCCTTCGTGGGGCAGCCGGCCTGGTACTGGCTGATCGCAACGCGGATCCTGCTCTTGCCGTTGATCGCAGGGATCGCCTACGAGATCATCCGCTTCGCGGGGAAGAACGCGACGAACCCTGCCCTCAGGGGGCTCCTCGCGCCGGGCATGTGGCTTCAGCGCCTGACGACACGGGAGCCGACGCTCGACCAGATCGAAGTCTCGATCCGCGCGCTCAAGGAGGTGCTTCGCCTCGAGGGGCGGGTCACTCCTGAGGAACGCAAGGTCGAGGTCATGGCTTAGCCGGCCCACGCTCCCACTACTCTTTCGGGAGTCATGGCGGCCATAGAAGATCTCGTCACGGAGCTCGAGCGATCGTACGCAGAGGCACAAGAGCGAATGTCGGACCCTGCCGTCTTCTCGGATCGAAACGCCGCGGGAGATGCGGGCCGGCGCCTGAAGGAGCTCGAGTCGCCGTACAAGCTCGCTCAGGAGTGGCGCCAGATCACTCAGGATCTCGAGGACGCGCAAGGAGACCCGGAGCTCGCCGGTATGACTGACGATCTCAAGGCCCAGGCGGACCGACTCGAGCAAGATCTCAAGGTCGCTCTCGTCGAGCGAGACCCGAACGACGCAAAAGACGTCCTTGTCGAAATTCGTCAAGGGGTCGGCGGCGACGAGGCTGCGATCTGGGCGGGCGACCTCTACCGCGTCCTGACGCGCTATGCCGAGCGCCTCGGCTTCAAGACCGAGGTGCTCGGGTCACAGCCGAGCGAGGTCGGCGGCTACAAGGAGGTCACGTTCGCAGTCAAAGGCGACGGGGCGTACTCGATCTTCAAGTGGGAAGGCGGGACGCACCGTGTTCAGCGCGTGCCGGAAACCGAGTCCCAGGGCCGCATTCACACGTCCACCGCCACCGCCGCCGTCATGCCGGAGGCCGAAGAGGTGGACGTCGAGATCGACCAGAACGACCTGAAGATCGACGTCTACCGCTCGACGGGCCCCGGGGGCCAGAGCGTGAACACGACGGACTCGGCTGTGCGCATTACTCACGCCCCGACCGGGATCGTCGTTGCGATGCAGGACGAGAAGTCGCAGCTTCAGAACAAGACGAAGGCGATGCGCGTGCTGCGGGCACGTCTTCTCGAGGCCGAGCTCCGGCGCCAGCAGGAGGAGCTGGACGCTACCCGCCGCTCGCAAATCGGAAGCGGAGAGCGATCCGAGAAGATCCGGACGTACAACTATCCGGACAGCCGCGTCACCGACCACCGCGTCAAGGTGACCGTGAACCTGGAGAAGGTGCTCGGCGGTGACCTCGAGGACTTCACGGAGGCGCTCATCGCCGAGGATCGCCGCCGCGCGCTCGAGACCGCCGCGGTATGAGCCCCCTCGAGGCGGTGCGGCAGGCCGAGGCAAGGCTTGCCGAGAACGGCGTGCCCTCACCCCGGGTCGACGCAGAGTTCCTCGTCGCACACGTCCTCGGGGTTTCCCGAACGGGCATTTACGCGAACGGCCGGGTCGTCTCGCCCGCAGAGGCCGAGCAGCTGGCCGCCCTCGTTGCCCGCCGGGCCGAACGGGAGCCGCTTGCGTACGTCCTCGGCGAATGGGGGTTTCGCCGTTTGAGCCTGCAGGTTGATCGCAGGGTGCTGGTCCCCCGTCCGGAGACCGAGGTCGTCGTCGAACGCTGCCTGGAGCTGATCGCGGACCTCGAGGCCCCGGCGGTCCTGGACGTGGGCACCGGCTCTGGCGCGATTGCGCTCTCGATCGCGGACGAACACCCCGGTGCGCGGGTGTGTGCTGTCGATTCCTCCTCAGACGCGCTCGCGGTAGCGAGGGACAACGTCTTGCGTTTGGGTCTGGAGCGGCGCGTAGAGCTCGCCGAAAGCGACCTGCTTGCCGGAGTCGCCGGTTCCTTCGACCTCGTCGTGTCGAATCCGCCCTATGTCTCCCCACGTGAGCGATCCGGGCTCGGACCGGAGGTGAGGGACTTCGAGCCCTCGGTGGCCGTCATGGGCTTTGAGGTTGCGGACCGCATTGCAGCAGAGGCCTTGCCCGTGCTTCGGCCGGGCGGCTGGGTCGTCCTCGAATGCGGCGACGGCCAGGCGGCCTCCCTGACCGCGAAACTTCGCGCGCTGGGCTACGACCGCGTAAGGGTCAGCTCTGACCTCGCCGGAGTCGACCGGGTCGTGGAGGGCCGGACGTGACCGTCCCTCGCCTCCGGCTCGCTCCCGCGGGGGAAGCCATGTTTCCCCCGCGAGCCCCCTTCTTTGACCCAGTGGAGGAACCTCCCGGTTCCCCCACACCCCCTCCACACACTCATGGGCCAAAGGTTGGCCTATGAGCGTTGTGGAGGAGGCGGTCGCCGCCATCCAGGCGGGCCAGGTCGTCGTCCTCCCGACCGACACGGTCTATGGGATCTGCGCCGATGCCTATCACGAGGCTCCGGCCCGCAGGCTGGCACGACTGAAAGGACGGCCCGAGACCCATCCGACGGCGCTCCTTGCGGCCGACTTCGAGATGATCCTCGATGCTGTGCCCGAGCTCCGAGGCCGTGTGGCCGTGCGCGCCCGGGCCCTGCTCCCGGGTCCCTACACGCTCGTGCTCCCGAATCCTGCGCGGCGGTTCCGCTGGCTCTGCGGGACGAGCCCGGAGGCGATCGGCATTCGCGTGCCCGACCTCCCTTCCGATGCCCGCGCCGTCGTCGACCGGGTCGGTGCGGTCGCCGCGACGAGCGCCAATCGACACGGGGAGCCCGACCCGGCCAGGATCGAGGACATTCCCGCGGAGATCCGCTCCCAGGCGGCCGTCGTCGTCGACGGGGGTCAGTTGCCGGGAACGCCGTCGACTGTGCTCGACCTCACCGGCCCCGAGCCGGCGGTCCTCCGTGA
>DATLQD010000115.1:0-4660 GCA_035535315.1 Gaiellaceae bacterium | reverse complement strand
CGGGCGAGCATCTCGATCGTCCGGTCGTCGTGCGTGGGCCCGAGGCCTCCGGAGAGGATGCAGAGCTCGGCCTCCAGCCCCGCTCGAACGGCAGTCGCAAGCTCCTCGGGCCGGTCTCCGACGATGAGGACGCACGCCGGCGCGAGCCCGCGGCGGGTCAGCTCCTCCGAGAGAAAGGGCCCGTTCGCATCACGCCTGCCGCCCCGGACGAGCTCACTGCCCGTGACGACGACGATCGCCCGTGGCCGTTCGGGCAAGCTAGATGGCTGAGCTGTAATTGGCGTGTGGTACGCGCCGATCGACCATCTACGTGGTCGCGAGTGGGCGAACGCCCTTCGCCGTCACGAGGAAGAACGTCCCCTCGTTCGGGAGGTTGCCAACGGTCTTCCCGTTCAGCTTCACGGTCAGCGCGCCCGGAGCGCCGAGCTGGAGCCATAGCCTCTTGCGGACGAAGCGCTGACCCTGCCCCTTCTCGAGCGTGCCCGAGTAGAGCACTTCGCCCTGGGAGCCGCCGGCCTTCACGACCATCCAGCAATCCCCTGCGCTCGCCCTGACGAGGAGCCGAGCGAGCGTGGGCTTCGGCTTTCCCTCACCGGCCGGTTCCGACGCAGTCGTTGTCCTCGCCGTCGACTCCGAGGTGGTGCTGCCGACGGCCCCGACTGTCGGGTCGGACGACGTTCCGTCGCCGAACCCGAAGGCGACGACCACGAGCACGGTGATGGCAACGATCGCAGCGAGGGCGACAATGACGAAGTTCGACTCGGACACGCGGTGGCGTGGCCGCGACGGGGGCGTCGAGGGCGTCAACGGCTCCTCGGCGCTCGCGAAGCGGGAGTTGTACTCGTCGACGTAGAGCTGGCCGTCGAGCCCGAGATACTCGGCGTACGTGCGCAGGAACCCCTTCACATACGTGTCGCCGGGGAGGACTTCGAAGCGCTCGGCCTCGAGCGCCTGAATGTACTTTCCCCGGATCTTCGTGCCCTCTTCGATGCGGGGGAAGTCCAAGTTCTGACGGAGCCGCGCCTCGCGCAGGCTGTTGCCGATCTCGAACACGGCCCCCGATTGTAGCGGCGGCTGCTAACGGCTTCGAATCGGTGCTGCTTCAGCCGAAGAGAACGAGCACGGCGAAGACCCCGACGGCGAGGGAGGCGGTCAGGGCCAAAAGCAGCGCGAGTCCTCCCAGAAACCGACCGAGCCGCGCCGTGGCATCGCCACCGATCTGCCCCAGGGAGCGTTGATTCGCCGCCCTCGCATGGCCTCCGAGTGAGAGCGCGACGAAGGCCAGGAGCGCGGAGACCGGCAGGGCGGCGACCGCCCCGACAAGTCGGATCTCGCCCAGCACGATCGCCCAGATTCCGCCGCCCAGCACGCCGAGCGCCAGAAGGCCGAGGAAGACCGCGCCAAACGCTTTGCCGTTTCGCACTACTGCTTGACGTAGGGATGCCCGACCGCCGCCGGAGGCGTGGAGCGGCCGATCAGGCCGACGAGCGCGACGAGGGTCAGGAGATAGGGAACCGTCGAGATGAGGTTTTCGGAGATGTTGGCTTCGCGCTGGAGCGGAATCGAGATCGCGAAGCCGAAGCCGAAGAGGAGCGTGGCCGCGAACGCCCAACCGGGCCGCCACTTGCCGAAGATGACGGCAGCGAGGGCTATGTAGCCTCGCCCGCTCGTCATATTCTCGGCGAAGCTCCCTACGAAGCCGATCGAGAGGAAGGCGCCGCCCAGCGCGGCGAGGATGCCCGAGGTGACGACGGCCGCGTAGCGGATGCCGTAGACCGAGATTCCGACGGTGTCGGCCGCCTTCGGGTGCTCGCCCACGGAGCGAATCCGGAGGCCGATGGGAGTCTTGAAGAGAACGATGTACGCCAGGATGACGGTGGCAAACATCAGCCACACAAGCAGGTTGAGGTGCCCGAAGACACCTTCGAGAAAGCTTCCGATTCCCGGGACGTCACCCAGGAAGCCCAGATTGACATTGGGGACCCGCGAGACGTTCTCGTGGATCCCGCCAGGGTAGATCGAGCTGTACAGGAAGCCGGTGAGCCCGAGGGCGAGGAAGTTGACCGCAAACCCGCTGACGATCTGATCGGCCCGCAAGTGGATGCAGAACACCGCATGGATCAGCGCGAGCAACCCACCCGCCACCATGGCCGTCAGTAGCCCGACGACCCAGCTACCGCTCCAGACCGATCCCCAGATGCCGAAGAAGGCGCCGGTCAGCATCATGCCCTCGAGGCCGATGTTCACGACTCCTGAACGCTCAGAGAAGATGCCGCCCATCGCGGCGAATGCGAGTGGTGTAGCAAAGCGAAGCATCGATGCAAGCACTCCTGCCGTGAGGATGCTGTCGAGCGTTTCCGCGTCTTTCCCCTGGAGCCAGATCGCACTCGCTGCCCCGGCGATGCCCAGTGCAATCGCCCACCACCCCAGCTTCCGCTCTCCGCGAGGAACGGCGGCGATCCCGCACGCGACTGCGACGATGCCTGCCGCGAGCGGCCAGCCGATCTCCTGGGTCGTCCAGGGCGGCAGTGCGAGCCAAAAGGCAAGCACGCCGAAACCGACACCGAGCATCCCGACCGTGCGCGCCTCAGTGAGACGACGCAGGCCGTCGGCAACGGACGCCGTCGGAACGGTCGAGCTCACTGGCGAAGCTCCGGCTGTACGAGCGGACGCGTCCGTACGAGCTTCCTCGCGCGCCAGATGTAGACGATGAGGAGCTCGGCGCCCACAAAGAAGATGACGAGGGCCTGGATCATGGTCGCCAGATCAACCGCGAGCTCCGGTGGAAAGACGGCCGGATCCAGCTGGCGCGTCGATGTTCCCACCTCGAGCGCAGCGAAGAGGAGAGCTGCGAAGAGGATGCCGATCGGCTTGTTACGGCCTAGAAGCGCGACAGCGATGCCCGTGAACGCGATGAAGTTCGTGGAGAAGTCTCCGGTCGAGACGGCGTGCTTGAACCCGAGGAGGTCGACCGAGCCCGCGAGGCCCGCGAACGCACCCGAGATCGCAAGGGCCAGAAAATAGTTCCTCGCGACAGAGATGCCCCCGTACCGCGCCGCCTCGGGATTGAAGCCGACTGCCCGCACCTCGTAGCCGAGCGTCGTCCGGTTGAGCAGGACGTAGTAGACGACGAGCGCGAAGAGCGCGATGAAAAGGCCGGCGTGGAGCGAAGGCAGGCTCCCCCAGATCGGCCAGAGCTCCGCTGATTCATGCACCGTTGCGGACCGAGGGATTGACGGTGTGGGTCCCTGGAGCAGCCCGCCGATCTCGACGAGGTACGAGCCTCCGAAGATCGCAATCCAGTTCAGCATGATCGTCGTGATCACCTCGTGAGCTCCAACCGTCGCCTTCAAGATTCCGGCGATACCGCCCCAGAGGCCACCGGCGACGATCGACGCCAGGAGGGCGAGCAGGATGTGGAGGGGTCGCGAGAGTCCCTCGAGATGCGTCCCGACGTAGAGCGCTGCCATGAAGCCGACCCAGTACTGACCCTGCCCGCCGATGTTGAAGAGCCCGCATCGGAAGGCGAAAGCAACCGCGATGCCGGTCAGGATCAGCGGCGTCATGAGGATGAGCGTTTGCTGGAGATCGTTCGCCGCGGCATCGCGAGCATCGCCGGAGACCCACGGGAAGAACCAGTTGAGACCCGTGCCCTCGAAGATGGCCTTGTAGGCGCTCACAGGGTTGTGGCCCGTGAGCAGGACGACAAGGCCGCCGATCAGGAAGGCGAGCGCCGTCGCGGCGAGCGGAACGAGAACGCCGCCGATCCGGGTCGAGAACCACCCCGCTAGGGGAGACTCTCGGCGCTCGGGCTCGGGGGGCCCCGTTGTCACGCCGCCTGCTCTCGCCCGCCCGTCATCGCGATCCCGAGCTCTTCCTCGGAGACGCCGGGCTCGTACTCGCCCACGATCCGGCCCTCGTAGACCGCGAGGATGCGGTCGGACAACGACAGGATCTCTTCGAGCTCGAACGACACGAGCAAGATCGCGCGGCCCTCGTCGCGCTCCTTGACCAGTCGGCGGTGGACGAACTCGATCGCCCCCACGTCGAGGCCGCGGGTCGGTTGTGCCGCGACGAGTATTCTCGGGTCGCGGGAGACCTCCCGCGCGATTACGACTTTCTGTTGGTTCCCGCCGGAGAGTGCCGCTGCCAGCGTCTGCGGCCTGCCGCCGCGGACGTCAAACTCCTTCAGCAGCCGGCCGGCCCGCTCGATCAGTCGGCCGGGGTACAACCACCCCCAGCGCGAGTTTGGCTCCTTCGCGTAGTCGTGGAGCGCGAGATTCTCCGCGAGGGTGAAGTCGAGGACGAGGCCGCGCACCTGCCGATCCTCCGGGATGTGGCCTACTCCAGCATCGAGGCACGCGCGCGCATTCGCCGACGTGAGATTCTCACCTGCGGCCGTGATCGTCCCCGCGGAGGGGCTGCGGAGACCCGTCAGAGCGTCGATCAGCTCGCTTTGCCCGTTCCCGTCCACCCCGGCGATTCCGACGATCTCGCCGGCCTTCACTTCGAGCGAGATTCCGCGCACGGCCTCGAGACCGCGCTCGTCGGCAACGACGAGGTCTTTGACCTCGAGCAGCGTCTCGCCGGGCTCGGCCGGTGGCTTCTCGACGCTGAGGACGACCTCGCGACCGACCATGAGGCGAGCAAGACCCTCGCG
>DATLQD010000114.1:0-8434 GCA_035535315.1 Gaiellaceae bacterium | reverse complement strand
CCCGTCGCCGAGCTCGCGGACGATCTCGAGCGCCTTGTGGTGGTGATCGACGGCCGCGCGAATATTTCCGCTCCGACGCTCGGATGCCCCTCGGGCGTTCAGCCGAACAGCCTGCCTCCGGCGCCCGGCAACGCTTCGGCGGGGCCTAGGCCGAACCCGAACGAGCTCCCCGAAAGCGGAGCCAGAGCGGCCCGCGATATGCGCAAGGCGGGGTCGCGGGATCTGTGGCCGTGCTCGCCGGAGACGCGGCAGCACGACGGCCCCACCGACAAGCACTAGGACGGCGCCGACAGCGAGGACGAGGACGGCACCGGCGCCCAAGAGAACGAGCCTGGCGAAGCCGATCGCGGCCAGGAAGCCCAGTAGGAGCAACCCGAACGCGCCAACCGCGAGTATGCGGCGGCGGAAGCGTGCCCCTTCCGGCGTCCGCGCGAACCCAGTGCGCACTACTGCAGCAAGTGTCTCAGTTCCGAGTCCCATGTTCTTCCCCTTACCTGGTCGAACCGCGCTCATTCGCCGTGGGTTGTCGCCGTCCTCCCTCGGTCGGTCTCGCGCTGACCCGCGAGACCAGAGTAACGAATGCCCTCCCTGTGCCCGCCAGAGCGCCAAGGGGGTGGCCCCGACCTCACACAGCCTTGCTCAGGCACGTTTCACCAGTGGCCGTGAGCGAACCGCTTTCCGTCCCGGCCACGTCGGCTCGAAGCGACGACCGTCGGGCGCTCGCTGCGGCGCTCGTCACGGTGACGCTCTGGGCTTCGGCATTCGTCGGTATCCGCGCGGCGGGAGAAGACCTTTCGGCCGGTCCACTGACCCTTCTTCGACTTGCGATCGGCAGCGTCGCTCTCGGGGTGCTCGCCTTGGCTCTGGCTCGACCTGACCCCTCACCGACCAGACGTGACATCCCCGGCTTGCTCGTGTTCGGGTTGCTCTGGTTCGGCGCCTACAACGTCATGTTGAACGAAGCCGAACAGCGCGTGGACGCCGGGACCGCGGCGATGCTGGTGAACATCGGGCCGGTGCTGATCGCCCTCCTCGCCGGGTTCCTGCTTCGCGAGGGCTTTCCTCGCATGCTGCTCGCGGGCTGTGCCGTGGCCTTCGCCGGCGCCATCGTAATCGGGCTCGCGACGTCCGAGGTGAGCGTCACGGCCGGATGGGGAGCGGTGCTCTGCCTCGCGGCAGCAGTGGCGTATGCGGGTGGTGTCGTAGCTCAGAAGCCACTGCTGGCACGAGCGTCGGGGCTCAAGCTGACCTGGGTCGCGTGCACGATCGGAGCTCTGGCCTGCTTGCCGTTCGCTCCCGCTCTCGCCCGGGAAGTCGAGCGAGCCGACGGAGCGTCGATCGCCTGGGTTGTCTACCTCGGTGTCTTTCCGACCGCACTCGGCTTCACTACGTGGGCGTATGCGCTGGCGCGGACCAGCGCCGGGCGCATGGGCTCGACCACGTATCTCGTGCCGCCGCTGGCCGTCGCACTCGGTTGGGCGTTCCTCGGCGAGACGCCGCCGGCGCTCGCCTTCCTTGGTGGCGCTCTTTGCCTGACTGGCGTCTACCTGACGCAGCGCTCGGGCTGGCCTCGCTTCTTCCGTCGGGACCCAAAGTGAGCTCCAGCTCCATGTGAGAGAGTTCCGCTTGCAGTGAGCCTCGATATCACGCTCGAAGAGCTTCAGCTCGCGGCCCGAAACCACGCGCTCCCACTCGAGGCGCTCCGCCACCCGGTCACGCCCGTGGGTCTCCATTACCTGCTGACGCACTTCGACATCCCGCTGGTCGACCCGCGGTCATGGCGGCTCCAGATCGGGGGCAACGTGGAACGGCCCCTGACCCTCGGGCTCGAGGAGCTGAAGGAACGGCCGGCGCGCACGCTCGCCGTGACGCTCGAGTGCGCCGGCAACGGGCGCGCGCTCCTCTCCCCGCGCGCGAACAGCCAGCCGTGGGTCCTGGAAGCGGTCGGGACGGCGGAATGGACCGGAACTCCCCTCGCGCCGCTCCTCGAGGAGGCGGGCCTCGGGTCCGGAGCCCTGGAGATCGTCTTCACCGGCCTGGATCGCGGGATCCAGGGCGAGATCGAGCACCTCTACGAGCGAAGCCTGCCCCTCTCAGAGGCGCTTCGCGACGAGGTGCTGCTCGCGTATGCCGTCAACGGACAGGATTTGCCGCCCCAACACGGCTTTCCGCTTCGGCTGGTGGTGCCCGGCTGGTACGGGATGACGAACGTGAAGTGGCTGCAGACCATCACGGCCGTAGACGAGCCCTTCCGAGGTTTCCAGCAAGACGTCGGCTACCACCTCCGCCAGTCCGCCGAGGAACAGGGCCGGGCGGTGACCCGGATCCTGCCCCGGTCGCTCATGGTTCCTCCCGGGATCCCGGACTTCCCTGCCCGGACCCGCTTCGCTGAGCCCGGCTCGCTCCTGCTCGAAGGACGTGCATGGTCGGGAGGCGGGCCGGTCGTCAAGGTCGAGGTAAGCGTGGACGGCGGCGGTAGCTGGACGGAGGCCGTGCTCGGAGAGGGCGTCTCCGAGTTCGCCTGGCACGGCTGGAGCTACGAGTGGGAAGCCCACCCGGGTGAGTACGAGCTCTGCTGCCGGGCCACGGACAGCGAGGGCAAGACGCAGCCGCTCACTCCTGAGTGGAACTACGACGGGTTCTGCAACAACGCCGTTCAGCGCGTGCGCGTAGTCGTGCGTAGCCCGTCCGCGTAGGCGTACCCGCCTTCCTGAGATTCCGGAGGATCTAACCAGTGCCCTAGCCGTAGGCGGCTGCCCACGTCACGTCTGCGAGCGTTCGCTAACCCGCCAGCGACGGGTGGCGGCTTGTGTCCGCACCGGCTGAGCGCGGCTTCGATCCACGCGAATCCGGCTCTCCCAAAGGCCATCCCGTCCCTCGCGAACCGGCGCTGTTGAAAAGCAGCTCAGATGTTTTCCGGGATGCATGACGGGTACGCGAAAGGAAGTAGGAAGGAGGTGGGGGTCTGTACATCGGTCTTGGGGCGATTCTTCGATCGCCCTGTTGCTCATAAACCATTTTCTAGGAGGGTGATTCATGGCACACGAGCGAACAACTACGGACGTGTGGACGTATGGCGACCGGTCGGCTCTTGGCACGGACATGGTCGGGGATGTCGACCTGACCGGGTTCAGCGTCGAGGCACTCGACGGTGGGATCGGAAAGATCGACGAGGCGAGCTATGACGTCGGCGCAAGCTTCATCGTCGTCGACACCGGCCCGTGGATCTTCGGCAAGAAGGTCATGCTTCCCGCCGCCATCATCAAGCGCGTGGAGGTCGAAAACGAGACCGTCTACGTGGACCGCACCAAGGAGCAGATCAAGGACGCGCCGGAGTTCGACGAGGATCGGTACCGGGACGATGCCTACCGCGACGAACTCGGCGGCTATTACAGCCGGTCAGACTCCGGCCGCGGCGACCAGCCGCTTTAGGGCCGAAAGGACTACGAGCCGCTCGGCCGTCTTTCGGCCGAGCGGCTCCTTGTCGCTCAGGAGATGAACCAGCAAGAACGACATACTCCGCCGCTTCCGGCAACTGACGCGCGCAAGACTCGAGCGCCCAGCCTGAGCAAGATTCCTCGCGCGCAGGAGGCCGAGAGGGACGACAGTCGTGCCGGCGCGGGTGCTGATCGGGCCGTTGCGGGCGGACTCGTGCGTCTCGGCTAGGAGTCGGATCGACGATCGGCCGCGAAGCCGTGTCCGAGGCTCACAGAGAAACCCACTCCTCGGTATTCGCGGGCATCGTGTCCGCGCGTGGCTGGCTAGGGCACTTCAACCCGACCGGCGCGCGAGCGAGGGTCGAGTCTGATCGGCGATGCCCGCCTCACCAAACTTCTCGACGACGAAGTATCCGTCGCGCTTCGCGAAGATCCGTTCGAAGTCCGGGAAAACATGATCCATCTCAGCAGCCACGGCGAAATGCGTAGGAACCCGCCGCATCTCGTCGTAGGCGTCCAAAGTGATTTGGACCGGGTACGTGCAGTCCTCCCCGGCGCACTCGCACAGGAAGTCCGCGCTGCCGCCCACCTGCTCGCCCGATTCGTGCCGGTCTCGCATCCGCTCGTTTACTTCACGGAAGAACGACTGTTTCTTCGCCGCCTCATCGCGTTCATGACCCCTCCGAACTTCGACCGGAGGTCGGGCAAAACCTTGTCTCAGCGAATCGCCCGGCCTGCCAATGAGGGTAGCGCGGTTCTCTCCTGGGCTCGGGCCAGATCGGGTGAAGGGTGGAAATCTCTGGAAGTGGGTACGGGTCGACTGTCGTCAGTCGGCTAACGTCGGACTGACGGCTCCACTCTGCGGAATCCGCGCTGTTCAGATCCTCCGACCATTGGCGCCGGCCTCCTCGCGAGGCACTCGTCCACGTCGAAAAGGGCAACGCCGAACGAGAATGCATACCACCGTTCGTCGCGCGGGATCGTCACGCCTTCGGGAACTACCTGCCGATTCACCAAGCGAAATCCGCGCCTCAAGAACTCGCCGCCGGAGGCCCAGCCGCCCGGGGATCCCGTGCCGAGGAGAAGGTTGCGACGCACGCATTCGGCTGATGCCCAGTCGAGCACGCGCTCGTAAGACCCGTCCTTGAGCGGGAACGACTCGACGATTGCCTCGACTTCCTTGGCGAGATCGGCTCGCAGATTGACATCGCTCGTCCGAGCGTCGCTCTCGGCGACGCGCCAGACATAGCCGCCCGAGCCGAGCGACCAGATGCTTCGCCAAACTTCGCCCTCGAGCGGACCTTCGCCGACATCCGTTAGCGACTCCTCGACGGCCGCGACCATGGAGCGAAGCGCACCATCGAACGCGGGCGCCACTGCTGGATTCTGATCCGACCAGTAGAGGCCGACGAAACGCTCCGCCGTCTCTTCGAAGAGCTCGTCGCGGAGGTCGCCCACGGATCCGACCCAGAACGGAGACTCGCTCGGCGAGACGTTCCAATCGATTTCGCCTTGGACGTACGGCTCGAGCCTCAGGAGCGCGATCACCGAGCGCGCGGGAGCCGGCCCGGCCACGCTGAAGACCGGCTGGAAGTACTCGCCCTGCTCGCAGTAGCGAATCGCATCCAGCGCCGAGCGGAGCCAGAACGGTGAGACACCCAGCCTCTCGAGGTGTCCACGAAGGAGGTCGTCGGCGGCGACCCTTCTCTTGAACAAACTCACGGCTGGAGCATCATAGCCCGCGGTCGCTGCGTTCGATGGGCACCGCCGCCCGCCTACGAACCCGTCCGGGCACCCCCGGATACACCGGCCGCTGAAGCGATCCACAGCTTTTCCCGCGCAGCGAATCGCGTTTCCAGGATCCTATGGTGGGCGCCTCTGGGACCGAACCAGGGTTCTTTTCTGCTGAAGCAATCAAACAGGGCGCACCCCCGGCCGCATAGGGGGCCGCGCCCTGCGAGATCCCAGTATCTCCATTAGAGAAGCGAATAGAACCTCGTGGCCTCTAGTGTTCGAGGACTGGCGGTACCAACGTCGAACGCCGTCCTCCGGGGAAGGTTTCCGGGGCCGCATCGTGCCCTGCCGCAGGGCGTCGGTGCGGCCCCGGCTTATTTTGCCGGGAGCACTGGGCTTGTACGCCAACGCCGCAAGCTAGTCGGCCTCTAAGTCTCGACCCAGCGTCAAAAAGGGCCGAATTCCCGCCGCGCGCAGTCGGGGCAGTAGACCACGATTTCTTCATCGCCTTCGGCGTCCGGGTCGCTGACGAGGTAGGCCTGCCAGCCGGGCGCGATCTCGCCCGCTTCGTTACGGCACTCGACGCACTCGAGAGCGATCTTGGCTTGCCCCATGAGCAAGACTACTCCCCGCGAGCCCCGGCTGACGAAGTTACGCATGGCGCCGCCACCGTTTTGCCCGGGAGGCGGCCGCGGTTTAAGCTTGAGCAGCCGTCAACCCGCAGGAGTCCGGCCTGAGCCACAACGTCGGACAGATCGTTACCGTGCCGAGCACCCGGATTGGCCCGGACGGCGCTCGCACCCGTCAGTCAGGGTGTGTGGGAGGCCCCTGGTGGGCTCTGCGTCAGCTTCCTGAGCGTCAGCGGCTCCAGGTCATCCCCGGCGTCCCAGGGACGGGCTTCACTCCGGTTGGCAGCTGCGCCTCGTCCAGCCAGAGCGCCAGCTCCTTGACCCAGCTCTGGGCAATGTAGAGCTCAGTCTCGAGGCGGCCGCGCTCGGTTTCCAGGCTCGCGAGCTTCGCTTCGAGCAATTCGAGCTGTTCGACGAGCGCGGCGTCGGCCCATTCCTGCTCGTAAGCGCATGTGCGGACAGCAACGCTTCTGCTTGACCCCATGGGGTACTCCTCTCTGGAGACGGGCCGCAGACGCCTCGCTCTCACGTTGAGCACTCATGCTGGCATGCTTTTCCCACTTTTGTTGACAACTCCCTCGATCGGGGGATACCCGTCCCGGGCCAATCGCGAGGGATATGCTCAAACGGGAATGGGGTCGGTCACGCGCGAAGGCAATCGGGTGCGCAGCTTGCGCCGCGGTCACACGCCCGCGGAGCTCTTCGTGCGAGGCGCAGCTCGAGCGACAGGGTTGAGATACAGCTTCTGAGGGAGCTCGCGAGGATCCGTCTCCTGCTCGCAGGCACAGCGCTCATCATTTCGCTCACGGCGATGACTGGCTGCAGCGCGTCGTGGCCCAGCTCCAGCTCTCCAACCGCACCGACAACAGCGCGTCCCCCCGAGGCGGACAGCTCCAGCTCTCCAACCGCTCCGAAAAGGGCACGTCGCCGCGAGGCGGGCATGTGGATCTCTCAGGCCGAGGTGAAGCAGCTCCCCATGCAGGGAACCGCGTGGGAAAACGTGCTGGCCGCAGCAGACGGTGATCTAGGCGCTCCGAAGATCTCGGATCAAAACTCCAACCACGACGTCAACACTCTTGCCGTCGCTCTCGTCTACGCGAGGACAGGTGATCGTCAGTACCGCGAGAAGGCGGCAGATGCGATCTCGAGCGCGGTCGGGACGGAACACGGCGGCACGGCCCTCGCGCTAGCACGCAATCTCCTTTCGTACGTGATCGCCGCTGAGCTGATCGATTTCAAGGCATACGACCGCGCTCGGGAAAGCCGCTTCAGGAGCTGGCTCATGAAAGTTCGGAACGAGCCCCTCGGCTCGAAGGCGGTTTCCGACCAGACTCTGATCGGATCGCATGAGCGCGGCGCGACCAACGGAAGCGGTATGGCGGGTGCGAGCCGCGTGGCGGCCGCTGTCTACCTGCACGACGAGAGAGATCTCGCTCGCGCAGCCCTGGTGATGAAGGGCTGGCTCGGCGATCACTCGGCCTACCCAGGAATCCCGGCTCCGGACTTCGGCCCGGAGGATGTCGGACAGGGCCTCCGCTTCGGGGGGTCGAAGCCGGACCTTTCCTGGCAGGCCGACCCCTCGGCACCAGTTGGCGTCAACCCGAAAGGCGCCAAGAAGGGCGGTCATTCGATCGATGGCGCACTACCCGACGACATGCGGCGCGGCGGGCCTTTTCGATGGCCACCGGCGTACACCCAGTACGCTCGCGAAGCGCTGAGCGGCTACGTCGCGATGGCGGAGCTGCTGGATCGCCAGGGGTACGACGTCTACGGCTGGTCGGACCGAGCTCTGCTACGCGCTACCAGATTCCTCTGGAGGCTCGATCGAGCATTTCCGAATCAAAACTGGTGGGAACCGGAGGTCCCGATCTATTGGGTCGTCAACTACCGGTATCACTCGAGCTTCCCTGTCGCCGTCACCACGGCACTCGGCCGAAACGTCGGTTGGACGAGTTGGACGCATTCTCCCGAGCGTAGATAGCGCCGACGTGGCCCCGCGGCCTGCCTAGTCCCTGGTCGCACCTACCCGCGCTGCTCCCCACGGCGCCGCGCGCCTCGACCCTAAGAACCGCTTGGTCAGGCCACGAGCCAGTAAAAGCCGAACGCAATCGCCGCCCACGTAAGCATCGCAAGTGGAATTAAGAACACGACTGTTCTGAAAAATCTGGCCGACACGCTGGGCGTGAGAGCGGTCACAGCGTCTCCGTGCGTTTCGTTGGCCATTCCAGACCAATCCTAAGCGGCTGGGACCCGAAAGAGGAGGTATGGAGGATCAGGATGGTGATTCGGTGCAATTACGTGGCTGTTTGTTTTCTTCGACGCAGCGCCTTGAAGGTCCTCCCGAATGCACCTGCCGGGCTCTCCGAGGCCGTCTCTCCCCGGCCATTTGCGCCCACCGGGATGCCGCTTCCCCCACGGGCACGAATGCCAGGTCGTCGCTGAGCTGAGTCGGCGCCAAGCGGTTTTCGGCCGGGTGGACCAGGGCAGTTCTGTTTCAAATGGTGTCCCGCGACAGTCGGAGGGAGCGGAATCAGGAGCTCTTTCGCCTAGGGAACGAACGTCCCCGCGACGTTGTCGAGAATCAGGTCCCGGAAGAGAGCCTTGTGCCGTTTCTGTGCGAGTGCGCCGATGACT
>DATLQD010000113.1:0-35411 GCA_035535315.1 Gaiellaceae bacterium | reverse complement strand
CCCGTCCGAGTAGAGCTCGCACCAGCTCGTCGGGCCCCCCGCGTCCAACGCCGCGAACGCACGCACGTTCACCGCCCGCTCGGTGAAGGTAGAGATCGCAAGGATCTGCTCGATCTCGTCGTCGCTTGTGGTCTCGTCCTCACCGAGCAGGAACGCTCGCTCCGAGGCCTTGATCGAGGCCCGCTCGACCTCGACGACGTCGTGAGCCCGCTCGGGCGGGCGAAGCTCGTGGAGTGCCATGACGAGATTTCGGTCGACGCGCCATCCGAGCTCCCGGAATCCCGGCGCGAGCCGTGCGGCACTCTGCTCCCCGTGCACGACGATCTTCCGGTGCGCGACTCCATCCGCATGGAGGAGGTCTGCGTCTGCTGCGAGACGAGCGGCGCTCGCGTCCTGCGGAAGCTCCTCGACGCGGACGAAGTTCAGGTCCCTGATCAGCGGGAGGTCGGGCCGCTGGAAAGCCACGCCGAGCGCGAAGGCTTTGCTCTCGGTGGGGTCCCGATCCTGGATCCCGCGGATGAAGGCCAGCGCCTGCGCAAGCTCCTCGCCGTCCAAGAGCGCGGGCACGAGGCGAAGCTCGGGCAGGGTCGGAAAGGAGGCGAAAGCCGTGTCCAGCGTGGTCAGGAGCCCGCTTACGTCGAGCCCTTCGTGGCTCGGCGCGTACGGCGTCAGCCTGCGGCGTGCCTTCTCGAGCTGCCTCCTGCATCCGACCTCGTTCCTCCGCTCCGCCTGGAGCCAGGCGACGACGGTGTGCACGAGCCCCTGGTAGAAGTCGCGTTCGCCGGCCTCGGCCCGGCGCCAGACCGCCTCGAACGCCTCGTGCGCCTCGAAGAACTCGCCGCGTCGCGCCAGCTCGAGACCGTGTTCGTAGTCCTCCCCGGCCACCGCTCGAAACTAGCAAAGCATTTCTGGCGCGCTGTGAGCGGTGGTAGGCTCCGGCCGTGGCGACGATCCTGCTGGCGGGGGTCGATGTCTTCTTTCGCGGGAAGCTCGACGCGCTGCTGGGCTCCAGCCACAAGATCATCACGACGGAGAACGTCGATCCCCCCGATCTCGTCATCGTCGACATCGCGCGGGTCGACCCGGAGGAGGTCGCCGAGACCTTCCCGGACATCCCCATTCTCGGTTACACGAACCACACGGACACGGCGGGTCTGCGGGCCGGTCAGACCGCCGGGTTCGACCGGGTCGTCGTGCGTTCGGCTCTCGCCGAGCGCGCGCCGCAGATCGTCGAGGAGCTCGTTCCATAGGTGAGACGGAGGCGGGACAGGCCTCGGAACGCGCGGACTAGACTCATGGCATGACGTACATCATCGGCGAGCCCTGCATCGACATCAAAGACCTCTCATGCGTCGACGTCTGCCCGGTCGACTGCATTCACCAGGCAGACCGCATGCTCGTCATCGATCCCGAGGAGTGCATCGACTGCGGCGCGTGTGAGCCCGAGTGCCCGGTCGAGGCGATCTTCCCCGAGGATGCGCTTCCCGAGAAGTGGGAGCCGTTCGTCAAGATCAACTACGCGTATGGGGACGGAATGGACGTCATCAACGAGCTCGTCGACGAGTACGCAACCGAGCACAACGTTCAGAACCCGCCGCTCTAACCCAGCTGCTTCGCCTCGCTCGCGGATACGAAAGGTTCCCGAACGGGATACGCCGGTTCACCGCGCCTCAGGGCTCTAGATGGTTCATCGGTAACTAACGTGTCCGCGCCGATCAACCATCCAGCGTTGCCCAGATCTCGAGCTTCGCCCGCACGCGCGCGCTCACGTCGTCCGTGAACTCGGTCGTCGTCGCGTGGCCGCCGAGGTCGGCCGTGCGAGTCCCTGACGAGACCGCCTCGAGCGCCGCCTCGCGGATCGCCCGGCCGGCCGCCCGCGCGTCCCTCCCGTCGATGTGCGTAAGGAGCGCGCCCGCTGCCAGGATCATCGCCATCGGGTTGGCAATGTTCTTCCCGAAGAGCGCCGGTGCGGTTCCGTGCGTCGCCTCGGCGATCAAGGCCCGCGGGTTGTAGCTCTCGTCGAACGCGACGAGGAGCGACTCGGAGCCTGCGATCGATCCGAAGAGTGGGAGGACGAGGTCGCTCAGGATGTCTCCGTCCCGATTCAGGGAGGGAATGACGAGCGGCTCGCCGGCGGCGCTGATCAGGAGCGCGAAGGTCGCGTCGATCAGCTGGGGGTCGTAGGGCACTTCGGGATGCCGCTTGGCGGCCTCGTCCATCTCCTCCTTCAGCATCCCCTCGTAGACCGGGCTGACGGTGTACTTGGGCCCGCCGAAGACCTTGGCGCGGGTTCGCTCTGCATGAATGAACGAGAACTCGGCCACGGCGCGGCAGATCCGCCGCTCGATCCGCTCCGTCCGAAACGCCACCTCGTCCTCACCTTCGCCTTCGCGCCACTCCTTCGCGCCGTAAGCGTCCCCGACCGCCATGCGGACGACCGAGATCGGAAAATGCACTCCGCCGATCGGCACGACACCGGGAATCCGGCGTCCGGTCCTGACGATCACGTGGCCTCCGATGTCCTCGCGCAGGATGCGGTTCGGGCTCCCGACATCGCCGGCCCCCTCTGGCGTCACCGTGGCCGCCTTCAGGCCGAGCCCAGCCTCCCGAATCGCTGCAGCCGCCTCGTGCACGACAGCGTTCTCCGTTGCTCGTCGGCTCTCCAGCGAGAGGTCGAAGCGGGGCAGCTCGAGCTCGAGCCCGATCACATCGGGCGCGAGAACCCGGAGCGACTCCTCCAGGAGCTCCTGGCCGGTCTCGTCCCCTTCGAGGACGACGATGGTCGAGGTCTCCACGGGACGCCGAGTCTATCCGCGTCCCGGCCCCGGACCCGGGACAGAAAATCCGCGCGGTTGCTAAGTTTCGCGACTCGAGCCAACGGGGGACGGAGGGCGATGGCCGGTGTGACGTTCGATCGGGTGAGCAAGATCTACCCCGACGGCACCCGTGCCGTCTCGGGGATGGAGCTCGAGGTCGAAGACGGCGAGTTCATGGTCCTCGTCGGGCCGTCCGGTTGCGGCAAGACGACGGCGCTCAGAATGGTGGCGGGTCTCGAGGAGATCTCGGAAGGCATCCTCCAGATTGGCGATCGCACCGTGAACAATGTCCCTCCGCGGGACCGCGACATTGCGATGGTCTTTCAGAGCTACGCGCTCTATCCACACC
Source organism: Gaiellaceae bacterium (assembly GCA_035535315.1). Classification (GTDB taxonomy): domain Bacteria; phylum Actinomycetota; class Thermoleophilia; order Gaiellales; family Gaiellaceae; genus DASQGA01. Next base: position 32,246 of record DATLQD010000113.1, on the reverse strand, counting down.
TGACGGTCTACGACAACATCGCCTTCGGACTTCGGCTTCGCAAGGAGAAGAAGGACGAGATCGACAAGCGCGTCCACGAGGCAGCGACGTTTCTCGGCCTCGAGCCGCTTTTGAAGCGAAAGCCGCGCGCGCTGTCCGGCGGTCAGCGGCAGCGCGTGGCCATGGGCCGGGCCATCGTCCGCCGCCCGCAGGCCTTCCTCATGGACGAGCCGCTCTCGAACCTCGATGCGAAGCTCCGCGTGCAGACAAGGGCCGAGATCAGCCGCATCCAGAGTGACCTCGGCACGACCACGATTTACGTCACTCACGATCAGGTCGAGGCGATGACGATGGGCGACCGAGTCGCCGTCATGCGGAAGGGCGAGCTGCAGCAGGTTGCGCCTCCGCAGGAGCTCTACGATCACCCGGTCAATATTTTCGTGGGCGGCTTCATCGGAAGCCCGTCCATGAACCTTCTCGAAGCGACGCTCGAGCAGAGCGGGAATGGGCTCGTGGTCGTAGCCGGAAGCCAGCGGGTCGCGCTCGGGGAGGAGACGCTCTCGGCCCACCCTGCGCTCAGCGATTGGGTCGGCAAGGAAGTCATCCTCGGGATCAGGCCCGAGGACCTCGAGGACGTGGCCCTCGTCCCGGATGCTCCCGATGATCGCAGGCTTCAAGGCGAGGTGGAGCTTCGTGAGGCGCTCGGATCCGAGATCATGGTGCACTTCGCCGTCGATGCGACGCCGGCCCTGACCGAAGACGTGAAGGAGCTGGCCCTGGACGTCGGCGATGAGCGGGTAGCCCAGGGCGACGGCGACCGCCCGCAGAAGACGACCATCGTCGGGCGCTTCGGCGCCCGCTCGGAGGTTCAGCTCGGAGATCGCGTCGAGGTGGCAGTGGACACCCGCGCTCTCCATTTCTTCGACCCCGAAACGGGGCTCGGTATCTACGAAGGATCAATGAAAGGAGCCGCATGAGAAGGCATCGCTTCCATCTCGTCACGCTCCTGCTCGCTCTCGCGCTCGCCGCGATGGCGGCCGGTTGCGGTGGCGACGGGGACGACGGAGGTTCGGCCGGTGGCGAGACCACCGGGACCGCCGAGGGGTCGGGTGGCGCCTCCGGAAGCATCTCGATCATGGGCGTCTGGACCGGCCCCGAGCAGAAGGCGTTCCAGGCAGTGCTCGACGGGTTCACCGAGCAGAACCCGGACGTGGATGTCAAGTACACATCTGCGGGCGACCAGCTGCCGACGCAGCTCTCGACGGCGGTCGAGGGCGGGAATCCGCCCGACATGGCTCTCCTGCCGCAGCCGGGGCTCGTGAAGGACTTTGTCGGGAAGAACGCGCTGAAGCCGCTCGACTTCGCGAAGGAGGACGTGCAGACGAACCTTGGCGACGATGCGGTCCAGCTCGGCTCGGTCGACGGAACGCTTTACGGGTTCCTCTTCAAGGCCGCCAACAAGTCGACCATTTGGTACAACGTCCCGGCGTTCACGGATGCCGGTGTCGAGCCGCCGGCGACCTGGGACGATCTGCTCGCGGCCGCGAAGACCATCAATGCATCTGGCCTCCCGGCCTACTCGATCGGTGGCGCCGACGGTTGGACGCTCACCGACCTGTTCGAGAACATCTACCTCCGCCAGGCGGGTCCCGAGAAATACGACCAGCTGTCCACACATGACATTCCGTGGACGGACCAATCGGTCAAGGACGCTCTGACGACCATGGCCCAGATCATCGGCGACGAGGCAAACATCGTGGGCGGGACGGCGGGAGCACTTCAGACCGACTTCCCGACCTCCGTCTCGAACGTGTTCTCCGACAGCCCGAAGGGCGCGATGGTGATCGAGGGCGACTTCGTGCCGGGCACAGTCGAGTCGAGCCTCAAGCCGGAGACGGGCTTCAACGTCTTCCCGTTCCCGTCCATCGACGACTCGCCGGCGATGGTGGTTGGCGGTGGAGACACGCTCGTACTCTTCAACGACACGCCTGCGACAGAGGCCCTGGCCAAGTACCTGACGACTGTGGAGGCTGCCGAGATCTGGGCCAAGATCGGCGGTTTCGCCTCACTCAACAAGGATCTGGACCCGAGCGTCTTCCCGGACGCGATCCAACAAACCACAGCGGGGGCGATCGCCGAGGCGGAGACGTTCCGGTTCGATCTCTCCGACCTCCAGCCGGCCGAGTTCGGCGGCACCGTCGGCCAGGGGGAGTTCAAGCTCTTCCAGGACTTCCTGAAGAACCCCGACGACGTCGACGGCATCGCGCAGCAGCTCGAGGCCGCGGCGAAGAAGGCGTACGGATAGTCATCGATGAGCGGTAGCGGCACCGTCGCCGCAGAACCACCTCCGATCGCCGCTCCGCCATCGGGGGAGCCCGGTCGCTGGCGCAAATACGCGCTGGCGGCCGGCTTCCTCGCGCCTGCTGCCTTCTTCCTTCTGATCTGGGTCGTCTATCCGACGGTCCGGACGATCTTCCGGAGCTTCTTCGACAAGAGCGGAGACAGCTTCGTCTGGTTCGACAACTACAAGCAGATCTTCACGAACGACGTCCTCCTGACGGCCGTCAAGAACAACTTCATCTGGATCGCGATCGTGCCGGCGCTCGTCAGCATCTTCGGGCTGATCTTCGCCGTCCTGACGGAGCGGGTCAGCTGGTCGGTCGCCTTCAAGACCGCGGTCTTCATGCCAATGGCCATCTCGGCCTTCGCAGCGGGTATCACGTGGCGCATCGTGTACATCCAGGATCCGGGCCAGGGCGCGCTGAACGCAGGGATTGCGGTGGTTCGGGACACGGTGAGCCCGCCCGGTGTCCTCTCCGAGGCGAGGCCCTCGTCCGAGGACCTCACCGGGTCGCCGTCAGGCGGCCTCACCCTCAAGCAGCCGCTCAAACCAGGGGAGGTAGCCCTGCTCGGTCTGACTGCCGTTGCGGCAGACGAGGTGCCAAAGGATGCCAAGCAGGCGGCCCAGCCGGAGCCACTCCAGGGCGGCATCACCGGGGTCGTCTGGCGGGACTTCAAGCCCGGCGGCGGCACGCCCGGAAAAGTCGAGCCCGAAGAGCTCGGGCTGCCCGGAGTGACCGTCGAGCTTCGCGATGCAGCGGGGAAGTCGATCGAGACCGCCAAGACGGAGCCGGACGGGACCTTCAAGTTCCCCTCTTTAGGCGCCGGAGAGTACAAGGTGGCAATCGGCTCCGACACCTTTGCGAAGCCGTTCGGGGGCGTCAGTTGGCTTGGCGAGAAGCTCGTGACGCCGGCGATCATCATCGCCTATCTCTGGATCTGGGCCGGGTTCGCGATGGTCGTGATCGCGGCGGGCCTCGCGGCCATCTCGCGCGAGGTCCTCGAAGCGGCCCGAACGGACGGCGGCACTGAGTGGCAGGTCTTCCGCCGCGTCACCGTGCCTCTCCTGGCACCCGTCCTGACCGTGGTCTTCGTGACCATGTTGATCAACGTCCTCAAGGTCTTCGACATCGTTATCGCGATTGCGCCCGGGTCCGTGCAGGACGATGCAACCGTTCTCGCGCTCTCGATGTGGCGCACCGCGTTCGGCGGCTCGAACGACTTCGGGGTCGGCTCCGCGATCGCAGTCTTCATCTTCGTCCTGGTCGTCCCGATCCTGATGCTGAACATCCGTCGATTCCGAAGGGAGGACTGACGATGGCCACGGCCGAAGCAGTTCAGCCGCCCCGGGTCTCCGAGCAAGAGGGGACGGGAGCGCGAATCCTCCGCTTCCTCGCGAAAACCCCCGTCCACATCCTGCTCATCGCGGTCGGGCTCCTCTGGCTCGTGCCGACGTTCGGGCTCTTCATCACCTCGCTCCTGGCTCCCGAGGACTTCCAGAGTGAGGGCTGGTGGCAGATCTTCAGCACTCCCAGCAAGCTCACATTCGACAACTACCAGGCTGTATTCGACAACAGCGGCATCATGGACTCGCTCGTGACGACCGCGATCGTGGCCGTTGGAGGGACGGTCCTACCGATCATCGTCGGGGCGCTCGCGGGATATGCCTTCGCCTGGCTCGAGTTCCCGGGGCGCGACTGGTTCTTCGTGATCGTGATCGCGCTTCTGGTCGTGCCGCTCCAGATGGCGCTCATCCCGATGTTCCAGTTCTACAACAAGATCGGAATCTTCGACACGAAGCTCAGCCTCATTCTCTTCCACACCGCCTTCGGGCTCCCGTTCGCCATCTTCCTGCTCCGAAACTTCTTCATCGGGATCCCGAAGGATCTGATGGAGGCGGCTCGCATCGACGGCGCTTCCGAGATCAGGATCTTCGTGCGGTTGATCCTTCCGCTCGGCCTTCCCGCGATCGCCTCGCTCGCGATCTTCCAGTTCCTGTGGACGTGGAACGACCTCCTCGTTGCACTTACATTCGGCCGTAATACCCAGCCGATCACGGTCGCGATCTTCTCGCAGCTCCGCCAGTTCGGCGCGAACATCGAGCTGATCGCGCCGGCGACCTTCATCTCGCTCGTGATCCCGCTTGCGGTTTTCTTTGCGTTCCAGCGGTACTTCGTGCAGGGGCTGCTCGCCGGATCGGTGAAGTAGTCCCGGAGCGCGTGACGCCGGTCGACCGGGACCGCCTCGCTGCGCTCGCGGCCGGGAGCGTGGAGACGATCCTTGCGAACCAGGCCCCGTCCGGCGCCTATCTCGCTTGCCCGAGCTTCGAGCCGTACCGATTCTGCTGGCTTCGTGACGGCTCGTTTATCGCAGACGCCGTGAGCCGCGCGGGCGAGGTTGCGAGCGCCGAGGCGTTCTTCGACTGGTGCGCCCGCGTCCTGCGGGTTCGGCGCACCATGGTCGAGGAGCTGGTCGAGCGCCGTCGCGGCGGTGACTCGGTCCGCTCCTCCGAGCACCCACACAGCCGTTTCACCCTGGAAGGCAACGACTCGGCCGGCGAGTGGTCGAACCATCAGCTGGACGGCTACGGTTCCTGGATGTGGGCTCTTGGCGAGCACGCCGGCCGACACGGGCATGACGTGTCGCCGCTCGCCGACGCAGTCGAGCTCAGTGCCCGCTACGTCGTTGCCTTCGTGGACGATCCCTGCTTCGACTGGTGGGAGGAGCGCGCCGGGCGCCACACCGTGACGCTCGCCGCCGCCGCCGCAGGGCTGCGCGCCGCGGCTGGGATCGACGGCGTCGCTCCAGACGTACGGGAATCGTCCCTCGCCGGGGCGCAGTCGGCGATCGTTGCGATCCGCCGGGACGGCGCTCGCGGCGGGCGCTTGAACGCAGCTCTCGGCGACGACAGGCTCGACGCGAGCCTGGTTGCCTGCGCAGTACCGTTCGAGATCTTCGCGCCAGACGATCCTCTCGTTCTGGCCACCGTCGACGCCCTGGAGGGGGAGCTTGCGCACGGAGGCGTCCACCGCCATGCAGAGGACACCTACTACGGGGGTGGGGAGTGGCTTCTCCTGGCGGCGCTCCTCGGCTGGTACTACGCGGCTGCGGGCCGGAAGGAGGACGCGTGGGCACAGCTCACCTGGGTCGCAGACCGGGCGGAGCCGAGCGGCGACCTCCCGGAACAGACCGGCGAGCATCTTCTGGCCCCCGCGGTACGTGAGGAATGGGTGCACCGCTGGGGCCCGCCGGCGTCGCCACTCCTGTGGTCACACGCGTTCTACCTGGCTTTGGCGATCCGGCTCGGAGTGCAGATTCGCGAAGGGGCGGAGGTTTGACTGGACACTGCGCCATCGTCGGCGGGGGTCTTGCCGGTTTCACCGCGTACGCGACCCTCCGGCATGGCGGCCTCGTTCCGGATGAGATCGCCGTTTTCGGCACCGATCCCGATCCCGCGGCGACTTGGCGCCGGCGCGCCGAGTCGATCCGCCAGCAGCGCATGCGCTCGGAGAGCGAAGGGCACTGCTACCCCGCCTCCTTCCCGGGCCTCGCCGTCCGGGAGGCCTTCCGTCGGAAGCGTCTCGCCCCGCTCGCCCGCACGGTCTGCAACCGCTACAACCCGACCGTCGAGGAGTTCCTCGGGCACGTCGAGACGCTGAGGGGGCGCTGTAGCTGGGACCAGAGCTACAACGCCGGGCTCGTCGAGGAAGTGCGGCCCGTGTCCGGGGGCTTCGAGATCTCGGGGCACGGTGTCTTCCGCCACGTCCTGCTCGCTCTCGGCCACCCGGGCTTGCGCCTGCCGGCCGAGCTGGCAGGCGACCCGCGAGTCGTCCACGCCTATGAGCCACATGACTACGCGGACGAGGTGGCCGTTGTCGGGGCTGGCATGGCTGCGGCGACCGAATGGCTGAACGCGCTCGCGGCAGGCTCATCTGTCGTCTCCGTCCGCCGTCGCGAGCCCGTGCGCCGTCCTCTGAACGTGCCGCGCCCACTCCTCAGCCGTCGCGGCCTCGCCGCATTTCATGCAGCTCCTGCCGGTGAGCGGGTGGCCTGGCTCAAGCACTGGCTTGCTCCCTCGTATCCACCCGGGCGAGCCTGGGACGAGCCGCTCGAGCACGCGGAGCGGGAAGGCCGCTTCCGGGTCGCGACCAAGCTGAACGGCGCGGCGCAGATCGTCTGTGCGACGGGCTTTCGCCGTGGATTCGCCCACGATCCGCTCCTCGCACGGCTCGCCGAAGACCACGGCATCGAGACCCAAGAGGGGTGGATCGTCCTGGCGCCGGACTCGACGGTGCCCCGGTTGACCGACTCGACGCGGACGCTCGCCCTCGCCGGGGCACCAGCGCAGTGGGCTTTCCCGGCCGCCGACACCCTCATGGGCGCGAAGTACGCGGCGCGTAGGTTCCTCCGGGCGGTGAGGCGATGTCCTACACGCTGAGAGGTCGCCTCGAGTCGCGGCTCGCGGTGATACTCATCCCGTTCGTCATTGCCGCCGCGCTCAGCGCACTCATGCGTGACTGGTGGCCGGTCGAGCTAGCGGCCCTCATGGTCGGGGTCGGCGTGGCGCTCGATGCCTTTCTCTACCACCGCCTACTCCCGTACCAGCCCGGTTGGGTTGCGGTTCCCGCGGGGCTGCTGGAGCTCGGGATCCTCATGGGACTGGTTCGGGTGCTCGGGATCGGCGCTCCGCTCGGCGGCGCGCTCGCGCTCTTCGTGGGCTCCTGGGCCCTCGCGCAGGTGCTCGGACACGCCGCGTTCCCGCTCCTTTCCCTCTCCTACGGTGAGGACGGGGGCGAACTCGGGCGCTTCGGGGTCATCGCGGCGCTCGCCCTCGTGACTCTCCTCGCCGGAGCGGGGGGCGTCGCCTGGGGAACCCGGCCGCCTACGATTCTTCTCGACGCGGGCGTGCACCAGGGGCCGCTCGTGCTCGACCACTCCCAGACCCTGGTCGGCGAGCCGGGCGCGATCGTCCGGGGTGGGATCGTGGTGACCGCGGACGACGTCACGGTGCGTGGGCTCACGATCGTGGGCGGCGAGATCGGGATCGAGGTAGACGGCGCCGAGGACGTCGTCATCGAGGACGTGGCGATCTCCGGATTCTCCCTCGACGGGATCCAGGTGCGGCGGGGCCAGGCGCGTATCAGCGACTGTTTGGTCGAGTCGCTCGACACCGAGTACGGGCAGGGCATCGACATCTCGTTCGGCTTCGACCTGGCTCCGAGCGTCGTCGAGGACTGCACGATCGTGGGTGGGCAGGAAGGCATTGTCACGCACTTCGCCCACTCACTCGTGCGGCGAAACCGCGTCGTCGAAACGACGATGCGCGGGATCACGATCACCGAGATGTCGATGGGCGACGTACGGGACAACCAGGTCGCCGACGGAGTGGGGGTCGGGATTTTCTGCGGCGATTACTCAGAGTGCATGATCTCGGGCAATGCAGTCTCCGGAACACGTCCTGATCACGACTCGGGCGACCTGGCGCGGATGGGAATCGGCATCGTCGCGCACTACGGAGCGAAGGCTCGGTTGAGTGAAAATGCCTTCGCTCAGAATACGGAGCGAACCGGTGCCTTCTCCGGTGCGACGATTCGGCACGAATAGCCGGATTTGACGCGCGAGAATCCATCCCTAGAATTGCTAGCGCTTTACTTCGGGAGTTCTGACTTTCTGGGAGGAATCGATGGCTCGAAAGACCGTTCTCGTATGTGACGATTGTGGTAAGGAAGTCGAAGAGGGAAAAGGCGCCACTCTTCGCGTGACCTTTTCCGACGCACGCCGTGGCGCGAAGGCCGCAGATCTCTGCGACAACTGCGCCGGCAAGATGCCCGGAACGCCGGCTGCGCGGCGCGGCCGGCGGCCGAAGTCAGTCGCGGCCTAAGCCCGATCCTGCCTAGGCCCGGGCCCACCGGCGATCAGCCGGTGGGCGGCCTAGAATGGTGGGGTGGCGTTGGCTCTGCTCGTCGGCCCGGCGAACGCCGGCAAGGTTGCGCGTCTCCTCGATCTGTACCTCGCCTCGCTCGACCGGGAGCCAGTTCTTATCGTTCCCACGCGCGGCGACGTGGAGCGCGTCGAGCGTGAACTGCTGACCCGGTCCCCGGGTCTCTTCGGAGGCTGGATCGGGACGTTCGACGACCTCTTCCGGCGCATTCTCGCAAGCGGCGTCGACGGTCGGAAGCCGCAGCTGACGTCCGTCCAGCGCTCGCTTCTCCTCTCCCGCGTGGTCGCCGGAGCGTCGCTGAACGGTCTCTCCGCATCCGCGCGGTTTCCGGGGTTTGCGGACGCGCTCGGGGACGCAATCGCCGATCTCGAATCGGGTCTGCTCGGTCCGAACGACGTCGACGGAGACCTCGCGCGGCTCTACGCCTCCTACCGGAGCGAACTCGACCGCCTCGGGCTCTCCGATGCCGACCTCGAGCGCGGACGAGCCGCGGACCTCATTGCAGGCGAGCTTTCGGCCTGGGGCGGGGAGCCGCTCTTCGCCTACGGCTTCGAGGACCTGACAGGCGCCCAGTGGAAGCTTCTCGAGGCGCTCGCGGGCCGGACGGAGGTGACCGTCTCGCTTCCCTACGCCGCGGGTCGGCCGGTCTTCGCGTCGCTTCAGCGGACGGCGACCGATCTGGCCGCTCTCTCGGGTGACCGGATCGAGGAGCTGGGACCGCAGGACTGGTACGACGCACCGGCACTCGCGCATCTCGCCAACACGCTCTTCGAGGAGACCAGCCCCGAGCCCCCGCCGCTCGACGGTGCCGTGCGCTTCCTCGAGGCGGCAGGCTCCCGCGGGGGGCTCGAGCTCGTGGGTGACGAGATCCTGGCGCTCCTGCGCTCCGGGCTTCCCGCCGAGGAGATCGCGGTCGTCTGTCCTAGCGTCGAGCGCTACCGGGCACCGCTCGAAACCGCCTTCGGGTCGCTCGGCGTCCCCTACGCGATCGAGAGTCGCGTGTCGCTTCCGAAGACAGCTTTCGGGCACGCCCTCATCGGACTTCTTCGCTTCGCGTGGCTCGCGGGCTCCCGGCGCGATCTCTTCTCCTTCCTCCGCTCGCCCTATTCAGGCCTGCCGCGGACACGGGCCGACTTCGTGGAGGGGCGGCTGCGCGGTCGCGCCGTCTCGGAGGCCACGCGGGTGGAGGAGGAGGCGCTGCGGGTGCTGGGTCATGCGATTCCGGCACTTGCCGACCTACGGGCTGCCGAGGACCCCGGCGCCGCGGTGCAGGCTCTCGCGCAGACGATGTTGCGCGCCGCGTACGGGCTCGAGTCTCCGCCCACCGCAACGGAAACCCACCTCGATCTCCGCGCCTACGAGTCTGTCGGTGACGTCACCTCCGGGCTCGAGGGGTGGGCGCGGCTCACGGAGCCAGTCTCCCGTGAAGCGGTCGTTTCGGCCCTCGAGCACGCGTCCGTCCGGCTTCCCGGTGCGCGCGATCCTGGTTACGTCGCCGTCCTCGACCTTCTTCGTGTTCGGACACGCCGATTCGCGGCCGTCTTCCTGCTCGGGCTCGAGGAAGGCACCTTCCCGCGACGGGCGACCGAGACCCCGTTTCTCTCGGACGACGCCCGGCGCGAGCTCGAGACCAAGGGGCGCGGCCGGCGCCTCGTCCGCCCAGATCAGCTCGCCCGCGACCGGTACCTGTTCTATACCGCCTGTACCCGACCCTGGAAGCGTCTCACGCTCGTTCGCGAGGCCGCCTCCGACGACGGCCGGCCTCGCGAGCCGAGCCCCTTCTACGAAGAGGTGCGGAGCCGCTTCGCGCCGGCCGAAGTCGATCGCTGGACGAGACGGCGGCTTCTGTCAGCACTCGCGTGGGACGTGGAGCGGGCGCCGACCGAGCGGGAGCGGCTCCGAGCGACCGCATCACTCGCCGCGGCGGACGACTCCGAGGCGCGTGCCCTCGCGGTTGCGAACGGCTGGGAGCGGCGGATCGAGCGGGCGCTGACTGCCTTCTCACGCGAGACGAGGCTAACCCACCCTGCCGTCCTGGCCGAGCTCCGAGAGCAGACCCGCTATCCGGTCACCGCGCTCGAGATGTTCGGAGACTGCTCGTCCATGTGGCTCTTCAATCGGGTCGTCGACCCGAGGACGATCGACGCCGAGCTGGACCCGCGCCTTCGCGGCCAGGTGGCCCACCAGGCGCTCTACAAGTTCTACAGCGGGCTCCCGAAGCGGATGGGAGTGGAACGGCTCGATCGCGAGCGCCTGGACGAGGGCATCAAATTTCTGCGGGAGTGCCTCGCCGAAGCTGTCGCGGGCCAGGTGCGCATGGACCTCTCGGATGTGGAACTGCTCGAGCTGGAGGGAACCCTCGCGCGCGATCTCGAGCTCTTCGTCCGGCAGGAGCTCGAGCTGGCGTTCCCACTCGTCCCGCGGCGCTTCGAGGTTGCCTTCGGCAGCGATCGCGCGCCCGTCGAGCTTCAACGGGGCCTCGACCTCGGCGACTTCACCCTGTCGGGCAAGATCGACCGGATCGATGTCGACCCGTTCAGCGCACGCGGGATCGTTCAGGACTACAAGTCCGGAAAGACGTCGCACTCCGCGGCCCAGATCGAGTCGGAGGGCAGGCTGCAGATCCCGCTCTACATCCTTGCCCTGCGCGACCTGGTCGGCATCGAGCCGATCGGAGGCCTCTACCGCGCCCTGGCCGGCTCTCGGGAGGCGCGCGGGCTCGTCCGCGAGGATGCGAAGGAGTCTGACGTTCCCGGCCTGAAGAAGGCTGACTACCTGGACGAAGAGGCCTTCTGGAGCCAGGTCGAGGCTGCGAAGGAGCTTGCGCGCGTCGCCGTCGCGCGGATGCGTGCCGGCGACGTCCAGCATGACCCACGGGGCGGAACCTGCCCGACCTGGTGCGACCGCTGGTCGATGTGCCGGGTGAGGCGAGCGTGACGTACCCGCGGAAGATGCTGTGGATTTTCCGCGAGGGAGGGCTTTCGCACCGCTTCGTTCGCGCGTTTTTCGGTGATTCCGTATGACGGCCACGACCCCTAATGCCGAGCAGATCGCGGCCATTGAGGAGACAGGGGTTGTCTTCGTCTCAGCCGGGGCGGGCACCGGGAAGACCACCGTGCTCGTGGAGCGGTTCGTCAAGGCGGTCTGCGAGCGCGGGCTCTCGATCGACTCGGTCCTCGTGATCACGTACACCGAGCGGGCAGCGGGGGAGCTGCGAAGCAGGATCAGAGATCGCCTCGTCGAGCTGGAGCGCCACGATCTGGCGCGAGAGATCGACCGCGCGTGGATCTCGACCATCCACGGCTTCTGCTCCCGTCTCCTCCGAAACCATCCGTTCGAGGCCGGCCTCGACCCGCGCTTTCGCGTTCTCGATGCGAACCACGCAAGCGTCCTTCGCTCCGAGGCGTTCGAAGCGGCTCTCCTCGAGTTCTGCGGCAACCGGGACCCGGACCGGGTGAGGCTGCTCGCGACGTATGGGGCGGCCCGGCTCGCCCGGATGCTGATCGGGGTCTTCGAGCGGCTCCGCTCCGCGGGTAGGCCGCTCGAGCTCCGGGCTGGTGAAGGAGTGAAGCTGGCCGAGCGCCTCGCCGAGCTCCAGGACATCGCCACCCTGACACACTCTCTGACCGAGGACCACCCTGAGGGTCGCGTGCTCGTCGAGCGCACCGTGGAGCTTCTGTCCCCACCGCCGCCCGCGGAGCGGCTGCTCGATCTGTCGGAGCTGCGCGTGCACGGTGCCGGGGCCGAGCGGTTCGCCTCATACGGCGAGGCCCTCACGGCGGTCGAGAGCGCCGCGCTGGACGAGGTCGCGGCCCGCGACCGGGGCCTGCTCGAGGATCTCCTCGTCGGGTTCGACCGCGCCTATGCCGAGGCGAAGCTGCGCGAATCGGCCCTCGACTTTGAGGATCTCCAGCTCGTCGCCCGGGATCTCCTGCGCCGCCACGAGGCCGTGCGTGAGCAGACGAACTGGCGCTTCCGCTCGATCATGGTGGACGAGTTCCAGGACACGAACCGGCTCCAGTGCGAGCTCGTCGACCTACTCGGCGCCGACGAGCTCTTCTTCGTCGGGGATGAGTTCCAGTCGATCTATCGCTTCCGCCATGCGGATGTGGAGGTCTTCCGCGAGCGGCGGGCGGCAAGCGAGGGCGTCCTCGCGCTCACGCGCAACTACCGCTCGCGACCTGAGGTGTTGGGGGTCGTCAATCACCTCTTCGGCACCGAGTTCGGCACCAACTTCGAGCCGCTGGTCGCGGCCGGCCGGTTCCCGGAGCCGCTGTTCGGCCCCGGGGTCGAGCTTCTCGTCACCGACAAGTCGACCTACCGCGAGGGACACTCACACTGGCGGACCGCTGAGGCGCGTCACGTCGCCCGTCGCATCCGGGAGCTGGTCGACGCGGGCGAGGCGACGCCGGGCGAGATCGTGCTTCTCTTCATGGCGGGGACAGACGCCGAGCGCTACGAGGAGGCACTCCGCGAGGAAGGGCTGCCGACCCATCGTGCGGCCGGACGCGGCTACTTCGGGCAGCAGCAGGTCGTCGATCTCGTCGCCTACTTGCGGCTCCTGCACAACCGTTATGACGACGAGGCGCTCGTGACCGTACTCGCGTCGCCCTTCGTCGGGGTTTCGAACGACGCGCTCGTACTGCTCCGCCGTTCCGCGGGCCGCCGCCCGCTCTTCACCGGCCTGGAGCGCGAGTTGCCGGCCGCGCTCGGCCAGAAGGACCGACGGCTCTTCGTCGCCTTCCGCCAGCGGTACGACCGCCTCGTCAAGGCCTCAGCGCGCCTCGGGCTCGAGCGCCTCTGCGAGGAGATCATCGTCGCCCACGATTACGACCTCGCCGTGCTCGCCCGGTGGGATGGCCGCCGCCGCTATGCGAACCTTCGGAAGCTCGCGCGGCTCGCGCGCTCCTACGAGGACCTGAGGGGGCCGGACATCGAGGGCTTCGTCCGCTTCCTCCGCGACCAGGAGGCGGCAGGTGCCAGGGAGGTCGAGGCCGTCGCCGAGGAGGAGGGCGCAGAAGCGGTGCGGCTCCTGACCGTTCACTCTGCCAAGGGGCTCGAGTTCAAGGTCGTTGTGCTCGCGGATGCAGGGCGAAACCCACCGTCCCCGTCTCCCGACGAGATTCTCTGCCTCCCCGACGGACGGTTCGGCTTCCGCTTCGTCGACCCGGCGACCGGCGAGCGGAGCGAGGCCTTCGACTACGACGAGGTGAAACAGGCCGAGTCGGCAGCGGAGCAGGCGGAAGGCCGCCGTCTCCTCTACGTAGCCATGACGCGTGCGATCGACCGCCTGATTGTTTCCGGCGCCGTCGATCCAACGAGCCGCCGTGATGACCGGGCACCCATCCGGTGGGTTCTCGACGGACTGGAGGCGGAGCTCCCCGAGGACGGACCGGTTGAGCTCGAGCGGGGGGAAGGCCGAGTGCTCGTCCGCGTCGATCGACGTGAGGACGAGGCGGCGCCAAGCTCGGACGCGATCGGAGAGGCGCAGCTGGAGCTCTTCGCGGCGGGCGGGGGCGGCTCCGTGCGCGTGGCCCCGACGCTTCCCGATCTCGTCCCTCCGCCCGCTCCGCCGGGTCATCGGATCAGGCGGCTCTCCTACAGCGCGCTCGCCCTTTTCGAGCGCTGCTCCTACCGCTTCTACGCGGAGCGAATCGTCGGGCTTTCCCCGAACGACGGCGACGGGGCTGTGCCGGGGGGAACAGGCGGTCTTGCAGCGACTGAGATCGGCGACGCTGTCCACGTCCTGCTCGAGGTCGAAGCGCCGGCCGCCGAGGTGCGCGAGCGGGTGCTCACACGCTACCCAGGCGCAACGGATGAAGACATCGAACGAGTCGAGCGCCTTGTTGCCGCATGGCACGACTCGCCTTTCGCTCGCCGCCTCGGCTCCCTAGAGGACGTGCTGCCCGAGCGTCCCTTTGCCTTCGAACACGATGGAGTGCTCTTGCACGGGCGTCTCGACCTCCTGCGCTTGCAGGAAGGCCGTGCCCTCGTCGTCGACTACAAGACGAATCGCCTCGAGGAGACGTCCCCCGCGGAGGCCGTCGAGTCCGACTACGTGCTGCAGCGGCTCGTCTACGCCCTCGCCGCCTTCCGCGCCGGAGCCGACGAAGTCGAGGTGGCCTACGTCTTCCTCGAGCGTCCCGACGAGCCGGTTGTCTCGACCTTCGAGCGCTCGGAGATCTCCGGGCTCGAGGCTGAGCTCACTGCCGCCATCGACCGCATTCAGGAGGGGCAGTTCCGGCCGACGCCGGGCGAGTTCGTCTGTCCTGGCTGTCCGGCGCTCGACGTCATTTGCGCCGGGCCTCGGCTCCTCCACCCGGATTCACTAGCCGTGTAGATGGCCATGCGAAGTTACGTCGCTGAGGCGCGGCGACGCGTGGGCCCGAAGCGACTCCGGATCCGGCCGGTCATCGAGCGTCTGGCCCGCGAGCACCCTGACGCGACGATCGCCCTTCGGTTCCGAAACGATCTCGAGCTCCTCGTCTCGGTCATGCTCTCCGCCCAGACGACGGACGTGACCGTGAACCGTGTCACCGAGAGCCTCTTTCGCAAGTACCAAAGTCCCGAGGACTACCTCGCGGTCCCGCTCGAAGAGCTCGAGCGGGACCTGAGGCCGACAGGCACCTTCAGGCAGAAGGCCAGGAACCTGAGAGGCGCGATGGCGATGCTGCTCGAAGAGTTCGGCGGCGAGGTGCCGCTCCGGATCGAGGACCTCGTGCGACTGCCCGGAGTCGGGAGGAAGACGGCTAACGTCGTCGCCGCGGAGCGCGGGGCGACGCAGGGGATCGTTGTGGACACCCACGTACGCCGACTCTCGCAGCGGCTCGGGTTCACCCGGCAGGAGGATCCGGTCAAGATCGAGCGGGACCTGCGGCGTCTCGTTCCTCGCGAGGACTGGGCGCGATTCCCGCATCTCCTGATCTGGCACGGGCGCCGCGTTTGCCTCGCACGCCGCCCTCGTTGCGAACGGTGCGTCGTGAACGACCTCTGCCCCTCGAGCCGCGTTTAGATCGGACACGGTCCAGGCCCTCTTCCGGCTCGAGCCGCGCGCCACCCGTGTGGTGATCCGACCTAGTGTGAGCCGGAATGCGAACGGTCGATCTCGCCGTCTACCTCGACGTCCTTGCCGCCAAGCATGCGGGTCTCGGAGCGCAGCTCGAGCGGTCACGGGACCGCCTCCGCCAGGCGTCGATCGAGCGCGAAGCGCGTCGGGCGCTCGGCCCGGAGACGTCGGCCCAGCTCGAGCGTCTGGGCGTCTTCTCGGCCGCGGACGTACGCGGCCTTCGAACCGAGGTCACCGACCTGGCCGCGGCCCTCAGGTCGGTCGAGAAGCTCCAGGCCTGGGTCGACGCACAGCTCTTCGCCGCGCGTGAGGATGTGCACGCCAAACCCATCGCCTTGGGCCTGGTCGGCGGCGACGAGCCCGATCTGGCCGCGTAGAGGGGGTAGTGCAACATCGCCCGTCGTCCGTCCGAGCAGCGCGGGCCTAATGGGACAGCGCCTGCATTTTCACCAGGCCGCTGGCTGCGCCCGAGCGGCGCTCGGAAGACGTCTAGGCCGGAGTCAACGCGACGAGGAGTCCTCCGTCCTCGTCGTAGGCGGGGAAGAAGTCGACGCGAACGGGCTTCGTGACGCCCGACCGTGTCCTCAGAGACGCACGCTTGTCGAGCTGTCGCACACCCCACTCCACGGCCACGTGGGCGGGGTTTTGGTCGTCCCCGTTCATCCCGAAGACCTCCATGACGTCCTGGCCGAGCAGGTCCTGCTCTCGGAAGCCGGTCAGCTCGAAGACACCCTGGCCGGTCGCGATCACGCGGCAGTCCTTGTCGCAAACAACGAAGCCCGTGCCGGGAGCGGGATAGTAATCGTCGAGGAGCTCGAAGAGAAACCCGAATCCGCAGTGGGGGCACCCGACTGCGCGTGCGGTCAACCCCTCGCGTCGATCGTGGTCGACGGAGCGGCGGCGACAGTGGGGGCAGATGAAGTACGGCACCCGCGCGATGCTACCCAGAGGCCTCGGGCCCGGGCGACGACAGCCGGCCCGCATTGCCGGCTCACCGTGTCCCGTCCGGGGCACCCCAACCCACCACCCGCTTTCGAGCTTAACGAGGAAAAGCGCACCTGTGGGGTGCCGTTTGCGTCGAAAGTGTCCCTGGCTCGCGCCGGGGCCCGTGCTACCAGTTCGTAGGCGTTGCCAGGGCCTCGTCCTCGACGAGCGGCTCCTCGGAAGCACCTTCCTGGGCCGCAAGGAGACGCTCAGCATCGAGGGCCGCCTGACAGCCTGACCCGGCCGCGGTCACTGCTTGGCGGTAGACGTGATCCTGTACGTCGCCCGCCGCAAAAACGCCGGTGACACTGGTCTCAGTCGTTTTTCCCTTCGTCAGGATGTAGCCCGCGTCGTCCATCTCGATCTGGCCTTTGAAGAGCTTCGTCGAGGGATCGTGCCCGATTGCGACGAAGACCCCGTCTGCCGGGAGCTCGATCACTTCGTTCGTCTTCACGTTACGTACGACCACGCTCGTGACGCGGCCGGTCTCCGTGTCGCGAATCTCTTCGACCACCGAGTCGAGGACGAACTCAACCCTCTCGTTCGCACGCGCGCGGTCGACCATGATCGGTGAGGCGCGGAAGGCCTCGCGACGGTGCACGACCGTGACTTTGTCTGCGAACTTCGCCAGGAAGACAGCTTCCTCCATCGCCGAATCGCCGCCCCCGACGACCATCACGTTCTTCTCCTTGAAGAAGGCCGCGTCGCACACTGCGCAGTAGGAGACTCCAGCCCCCTGGAGCTTCCGCTCCGACTCGAGCCCGAGCTGGCGCGCAACAGCGCCGGTCGCGATGATCACCGTCTCGGCCCTGTACTCGTCCTCGCCGACCCACACACGGAACGGCCGCTCCGAGAAATCGACCTTCGTCACGTCGTCGGTGATGAACTCGGTGCCGAAGTGGCCGGCTTGCGTTCGGAAGTCCTGCATCATCGCCGGGCCGAGGACACCTTCCGGGTAGCCCGGATAGTTCTCGACGTCGCTCGTGATCATGAGTTGCCCGCCCCACGAGAAACTCTCGATCAGGAGCGGATTCAGGTTCGCCCGGGCGCTGTAGAGCGCAGCCGTATATCCGGCTGGGCCGCCGCCGATGATGATCACCTCTCGAACGCTCCTGTCGCTCACTCGTCCCTCTCTGTTTTGAAGACCCGCAGAGGCCTTTTCGCCCCTCATGACATTAAACGAGATAGCTCGGCTGAAGCTTCCCCTCTTACGGTAGTTTTCAACGCCCGCGGCAATCGTAGCGAGGGAGCCATGGCACGGACGATCTCCTGGGACGACCTCCGAGACCTCGCCGCGTTCGAGGCCGAGAAGGGGTGCGCGATCAGCGTCTATCTGAACCTCGATCCGAGTGTGGTTCCCACGCCCGCGGACGCGCACACCCGGCTGAACTCGCTCCTCGATGCGGGCTCCAAGTCGGACGGTGCACATCGCCGCGATCTGTCGCACGACCAGCGGCTGGCCCTCCAGGCTGATTTCGACCGGATCCGGACGTATGTCGTAGACGAGTTCGAGCGCGACGGCGCCCACGGACTCGCGGTCTTCGCTGACGGGCTTGACAACGTGTGGCGGCCCCTTCCCCTGACCGAGCCGGTCGTTGATGAGATCAAGGTCGACCGCCAGCTCTACCTGGCGCCCCTCGTGCCTCTCGTAGGGCGCGGAGAAGGGGCCATCGTGGTGGTGGTGAGCCGGGAGCAGGGCCACTTCTTCCGCCTCCGCGCCGGGAAGCTCGAGGAGGTCGACAACCTCTTCGAGGAGCAACTGCGCCGCCACGATCAGGGTGGTCTCTCGCAAGCCCGATTCCAGCGGCATGTGGACGTGCATGCGATGGAGCACCTTCGCACCGTCGCCGAGCGCCTGGACTCGCTCGTGCGTCGTCTGCACGGCCCTCGCGTCGTCGTTGTCGCCACGCACGAGATCTGGGCCGAGTTCGATGAGCTTCTCTCCCAGGATGCGCGGAACGCCCTCGTCGGGCACACGCACGCCGAGGCTCATGCCAGCCCGGTCGAACTCCTGGAGCTTGCGACACCCGTCCTGGAGCGCTGGCGAATCGACAAGGAGCGCGAGACCGTCGAGCGCTGGCGGGAGGAAGCCGGCCGGGGCGGACGTGCCTCTTCCGGGTGGGAGGAGACGCTCGAGGCTGCCTCCGACGGGAGGGTGGAGCTCCTCCTGGTTCAGGACGGGACGGACCGGCTCGCGTGGCGGTGCCCGGCCTGCGGTCGCCTGGCTGCGACGGGAGGGAAGTGCCCGCTCGACGGCACCTCGCTCGAGGACCGGGAGAACGGTCTCGATCTGCTCGTCCACCAGACGCTCGTGCACGGTGGAGCCGTCTGGGTCGTCCAACACGTCCAGGATCTCGCCCCGGTCGACGGCATCGGCGCCCTGCTCCGCTTCTGAACTCGAGGAGCGAAGCCGGAACCCTCGTCCTCGTGCACGGCGCGGGGAGCGGGCCCTGGATCTTCGAGCCCTGGAGGTGCTCCTTCGAGGGGTGGCGGGTCGAGGTCGCCGACCTGCAAGCAGGGCTCGAGGTCGCCGAGGCCTCGATGGCCGACTACGCCGGCGTCGTCGAGCGCGCAACCGCCCACACCCCGCGCCCCCTCGTCCTATGTGGCTGGAGCCTCGGCGGCTTGGCTGTTCTCATGGCCGCCGAGCGCGTCCGTCCTGACCTGGTCGTGCTGCTTGAACCGAGCCCTCCGGCGGAAGTGCAGGGCTCGGATCCCGGGCTACCTCTGGCCTTCGGGACCTTCGACCCCGAGGCGGCCTACGGGCCCTTTCCCGAGGGCGTCCCGGCGCGGCCCGAGTCGGCGGTTGCGCGGGCAGAGCGCAAGCGGGGCATCAGCGTGCCCTCGCTTTCGTGCTCGTCGGTCGTGGTCTACGGTCAGGAGTTTCCTGAGGACAGGGGTCGAGCCATCGCCGCTCTCTATGGCTCGGAGACGCTGGAGTTCCCAGAACTCACCCACTGGGGCCTCGTCCTCGACCGGCGCATTCCAGAGGCGCTCGCCGCCGCGATCGCTCGCCTCCGGGGCTGACGCTTCCGGTCAGGCAGCATCGAGCGCCCGTGGGAGCTCGGGTGGCGACTCGACGAGTGCGGGGACGTCGCTTTCGGCAGCGCGCTCGAGCTTGGTCTCGAACTTGCCCATCCGCTTCTCGGCCTCGACGTACTTCGACTGCGCCCGGCCGAGGTGCGTCCCGACCAGCTCGAAATCTTCGCGGAAGCGCCCGAAGTCGCGGGTGAGCTGCCCGCAGTAGGCCATCACCTCGCGGGCGTGCTCCTCGATCTGCATCCCCTTGAATCCAAGGACCAGCACCATCAGGTACGCGTGCAAGGTGGAGGGGGAGACCGGGATGACCCGGCGCTCCAGCGCGTAGGCGAGCGGGCTCGAATCGCCTCCGAGCCGTCCGCAAACGAGCTCGTAGTAGACCGCCTCGGCGGGCAGGTACATAAGCGCAAACTCGTACGTGCCCTCCTCGGGCCGGATGTACTTGTCCGCGATCGCATCGACGTGTCCTTTCACGTCGCGGCAGAACTGCTTCGCGTGCTGTTCGCGCTCGACGTCGCTGTCCGCTTCCACGATGCGCTGGAAGTTGTCGAGCGGGAACTTGGCGTCGACCGGGACCAGCGAGCGGTCGATGCGGATGACGGCATCCACTCGCTCGCCTCCACGAAAGCCGTACTGCAACTCGTACTTGTCTTGCGGGAAGATGTCTGCGAGCAGCGTCCCGAGTAGGTACTCGCCGAATCCGCCTCGTGCCTTCGGCGGGCGAAGCGCCTGTTCGAGCCGGGCGAGGTCCTTGGCGCGCTCGAGCATCTGGTCAGTCGCCTCGCCCACCTTGCCGAGGCGCTCGTGGATCTTCTGCGACGTCTGGGACGCGCTCTCCATGCGCCGATCGACCTTGGTGTCGAGATCCGAAAGCCTACGGTCAACCTTGCCGTCGAGCTCCCCGAGCCGGCGGTCCATCGTCTCGATCATGCCGACGAGGCGCCTGTCGACTTCGGCATTGCGTTCGGCGAGCTGGGTCCCACTCTCGGTCCGCACCCGCGCAGACTCCGCGCGCAAGAAGCGCGCGAGCCAGACGAAGCCAAAGGCTCCGAGGGCGACGAGGATTCCAAGAGATGCGTAGGCGGTCATGGACCGACAAACGCTAGAGGGGGCGCCGGACGGCGCCCCCTCCGAAGACCTCCGCTACGGGTTCAGGCGGTCTGCCTCGGCGCTTTCTTTGGCCGCGCGCTCGCGCTCGGCCTGAGCGTGGTCCTCGGCCGCGCTCGCGCGGTCCTCAGCCTGTCCGGCCGCCTCCTGGTGTCGGCCCTCCTCACGCATCGCGGGAGAGTCCGTTGCCGTGCCGACGGTCTCCTTGCTGCGTCCCATGAGCTTGTCAAGCCATCCCATTAGTGAATACCTCCTGGTAGGGGCTCGGGCTGTGATTTGCCCCGACAAAGCCCGAAAAAAACGCCAAATCCGGCGAGCCGTGAGGCTTACCGGATCTGGCCCGCGGAGCCTATGGCCCGGGCCTTACAGGAGTCAAGAGCCAGCTTCCGGAGAACCCGCAAAGAGCGGCGTTTTTCGGAAGCGCCTGTCGCACGGGCCGACCGACTGCCGGAGATCCACGTCCTCGTCCAGACAGGACAGTAGAATCAGAACAAATGTTCGCCTATGATGGCCGGGGACCACTCTAGCCTCTGGGCCCACTCATGCAGACGTTCTTCGGTGCCTCCGGTCCTCTTGCCGCTGTCCTAGCGGGCTTCGAGCCCCGACCCCAGCAGGGCGAGCTTGCTGCTGCGATCGCCGATGCCCTCGAAGCCGGTGAGCACCTGCTGGCAGAGGCCGGGACCGGGACAGGCAAGAGCCTTGCATACTTAGTCCCGGCACTGCTCTCCGGTCAGCGTGTGGTCGTTGCAACAGCGACGAAAGCACTCCAGGACCAGTTGTTGACCAAGGACGTCCCGGCGGCCGCCCGCGCTCTCGGACGGGACGTTCGCTGCGCAGTCCTGAAAGGGCGGCAGAACTACCTCTGTCGGAAAAGCCTGCACGGGCTCGAACTCCTCGGCGGATCCGGGCCGGCGCTCTTCCGGACGGAGGCGGACGCGGGTGAGTACGAGCGGCTGCGGGAGTGGGTCGAAGCGACGCAGACGGGGGACCGAGCGGAGCTCGCGTTCGAGCCGAGCGCGTCGCTCTGGGCCGACCTCGCGGTCGGCGCCGATCGCTGCCAGGGCAAGCGCTGCCCGCTCGTCTCGTCCTGCTACTCGGAGGCGGCCCGCGAGCGCGCCGGAGAGGCGGAGCTCGTGATCGTGAACCACGCACTCTATTTCGCGGATCTGGCCCTGCGGTGCCGGAGCGACGGCACCGGCGTCCTTCCCGACCACGACGCTGTCATCTTCGACGAGGCCCACAGGCTCGAGGAGGCCGCCTCGGCCTGGTTCGGCGGCCGCGTTTCCGTGGCGCGGCTGCGCCAGCTCGCGCGCGATATCGAGCGTTCGTGCCGCGAGGAGGGGAAGGTTCCTCCTGCCAGGCCGCTCGCTGCGCTCGATCGCATGGGGAGCTCCTTCATTGCGGCGCTCGAGCCGGCCGGAGGTCGCACCCGCCTCAGGGCGCCCGCACTCGATCCGTTCCTCGACCAGGCTTTCGCGCTCGGCGAGGCGCTCGAGGAGCTGGCCCAGGCGCTTGCAGGCGGGGGCGAGGAAGCCGAGGGACTCCGCCGGCGAGCGCTCGATACCGCCGACGACCTCGACGCCTGCCTCGTCGTCGACGACCCGGAGCGCGTCTCCTGGGCGGAGGCGGGGGCGGTGGCATGGGCGCCGGTCGAAGTGTCGGACCTCCTCCGGGACGAGCTCTGGGACCGGCCGGTCACCTCGGTTCTCGTCTCGGCCACGCTGGACGAACGCTTCGCACGGGCCCGGTTGGGGCTCGAGAGCCCGCGCTCGCTCGTCGCGGCGTCTCCCTTCGAGTTTCGCGAGCAGGCGCTCGTCTACGTCCCGGCGCGCCTCCCAGAGCCTCGGGCCCCCGGCTACGCAGAGCGCCTCGCGGACGAGGTGACGGCCCTCTGTCGTCTCTCGCAGGGGCGTGCGCTCGTTCTGACGTCCTCGTACCGTGCCCTCGATTCGCTGGTCGAGCTCGTCGGCCCACGGCTTCCGTACACGGTTCTCTGCCAAGGAGATGCACCTCGGGAGCGGCTGCTCGAGCGCTTCCGGGACGAGGTCGATTCGGTCCTCTTCGCGACCTCGACCTTCTGGCAGGGCATCGACGTCCAAGGCGAGTCGCTGTCGCTGCTAGTGATCGACAAGCTCCCGTTCTCGGCGCCTGGAGACCCCCTCGTCGAGGCCCGGTGCGAAGGGATCGCACGAAGAGGAGGGGATTGGTTCGGCGAGTACGCGCTCCCGAGTGCGATCCTCCAGCTCCGCCAGGGGTTCGGCCGCTTGATCCGGAGCCATTCGGATGAGGGGGTGGTCGCGATCCTCGACTCCCGCCTTCGGACGAAAGGCTACGGGCGCCGCTTCCTCGATGCTCTGCCGCCGTGCCCCGTCGTGTCCGAGCTCGACGAGGTCGCCGTTTTCTATGGAAGCGACGTCCGCGCCTCGGCCTGAGCCGCGTCGCGGTGCGCTGCTAGCGTTTCTCCAATGGCCAAGAAGAAGAGCCGAACGCCTGCGCCTCCCCGGCCTGTCCAGGCGCCGAAGCGGAGACTCGATCCGCACAGCCCGAGACGAACACGAATCTACTTGATCGCTCTGGGAGCCCTCGCCGCCTTGCTCGTGACGACCGCGATCGCGTATGTCGCGCGGGGCGGCAGCGAGGACGTGAAGACCGCCCTCGCGACAGGCGGCTGCACGCGCCAGACGTTCGAGTCGCAGGGACAGCGGCATGTCGAGACGCTCCCGAAGGGCTTCGAGTACAACTCCGTGCCCGCCACGAGCGGGCCGCACCAACCGCAGCCGCTGGCGCCGATCGTCTGGGGCGTCTACGACGAGCCGGTGGAGCAGATCAAGGTCGTCCACAACCTCGAGCACGGAGGGGTCATCGTCCAGTACGGGCCCGAGGTGCCCGCGCAGACCGTGCAGGACATCGTCGCGTGGTACCGAGATGACCCGAATGGCCTCGTCGTCGCACCGCTTCCGCCGGCGCTACTCGAGGAGAAGCCGGAGCTCTCGGACGAGATCGCCCTGACCGCCTGGACGTACCTCCAGATGTGCAAGCGGTTCAACGACGAGGCGTTCTCGAACTTCGTCGACCTACACCGCGGGAACGGGCCGGAGCGCTTCCCGGTTTCGGTCTTAACCCCCGGAAGCCAGTAACCCAAGGCCGGGGTGGCGGAACGGTAGACGCAGAGGACTTAAAATCCTCGTGGCGAGAGCCAGTGTGGGTTCGACTCCCACCCCCGGCACTATGAAAAGTCCTGGAAATCGGACGAATTAGGTCAACGAAAGGATGTTTTCGGTTTAGGGAGAGAACGGGTGGCTGCCGGTTCAGCGACTGCCACCCGTTGGGGACACGAGGCGAAGCTCAGTTCTCGCCCGGATCTTCGCGGTCGCCCTCAGAGCTGACCACGTTGAAGCTCTTGTCGAGCTGGACATCGACCTGGCGGCCGCCGTCGAGGGTGACCTCGACCTCGTAGTAGCTCTCCTCGTCGCCGACCTCGGTGCCGGTGACCTTGCCGCCCCCTGTGTGCTCGAGCGCGGCAGCTGTTGCGTTGTCCAGCGCGGACCCGGTGATTGGAGAGTCGGTGCCGTCATCATCGCCGCCGGCTGCGATGGCAGCCCCACCCGAGGCCGCTCCGGCGCCTGCGACGAGCGCGGCTGCCACAGCAAGCTTTCGCTTCATGGACTCCCTCCTTCTGTTTGGTGAATGACCTTGGCTGCAACGGTAGAAACCTCAGATGAAACGGGTGTGAGAGGCGATCGAGCTCTGACCTCATCTACGATCGGCGCACTTGGCGATCATTGGCGCTCACGTCTTGCTCTACACGTCGGAGCCCGAAGCCGTGCGATCGATCCTCCGTGACGTCTTCGGCTGGCACCACGTCGACGCAGGTGACGGCTGGCTCATCTTCGCGCTCCCGCCGGCCGAGGTCGGCGTTCATCCCGCCGAGTACCAGGTCAGACGGGATCTGAGCCTGATGTGCGACGACATCCACGCGACCGTGCAGGAACTCCAACGCAAGGGGCTCGAGTTCCGCGGCGAGCCCGAGGACGAGGGTTTTGGGATCGGCGTGACGATGCTGCTCCCCGGCGGAGCCGAACTGTTTCTCTACGAGCCGCGGCACGAGACTGCGATCTGATCAACCTTGTCGGGCTATCTGCGTCCGTCACGAGGACGCTGAGAGCACTGTCTCGACGTCGAAACCGGGGCGGGCGATCCGGAGGATGCACCCGGGCACAGCACCTCAGAGCCTGAACGGCCCGGGCACGGCGGGGATCTTCGGGATCACGACTCTCGCGATCGTCTCGAAGCCCGGGCCCGGCTTGCACGCCTGCGCGACGCCCACGTCGCAGGCGACCGAGAGGAAGATGAAAGCGTCTTCCATCGTGAAGTCCCACTCGTCCACGAGCATCCGGGCCGCTTCCTCGCACGCGAGCTGCAACGCATCCATGAACTCGAAGTGCGTGCCGTGTACGACCCAGCGGTCGGCCAGCTCGGTGATCGGCCAGCGCCCCTGCTTTCTCTTCACGAGGTCGAAGCGGATGACCACCTCGCCGGCGATCTCGACGCCCGTCCCGCAGATCTCGCCGTCGCCCATCGAGGCGTGCATGTCGCCGACCGCGAACATGCCGCCCGGCTGGCGGACCGGGAAGAGGATGCGGGCTCCCGGCCCGTGCATGTGATTGTCGAGGTTGCCGCCGTGCTCGCCGGGGAGCGCGTTCGTGAGCGTCTCGCCCTCGGTCGCGACTCCAACCACCCCCACCATCGGCCTCGCAGGGAAGCGGATTCGCTCGTCCATCTGGATCCAGCCATCCCTAACGTCGAAGATCTTCGTCACGGGCGAGCGAACCTGCTCGTGCAGCTGCCCGTAGCCCGGGATGATCGTCGCAACGCCCCACTCGATCGGGTTCACCTCGAGGATTTCGGCGACGAGCGAGTCGCCCGGCTCTGCCCCCTTGACGGCGACGGGGCCGGTGGCGCTGTTGATCCGGTCCATGTCGATACCCGTGACGAGGTCGTCCTCGGAGCGGATCTGGCCGCTGAAACAGTCGTTCGTCTCGAAGCGGACGATTGCGCCTGGCTGGACTTCGACGACCGGCTCGATGTCGGGGCCGAACGCCCAGATGACGCTCTCGCGCCCGATTACCTCGTCGACGGTCGCAACGGCCATCGTCTACCTCACTTCCCGGCCGGAGCGGGGGCGGGCGTCGTCGCCACCGGCGCTTCGTCGTCGACGAAGATCCGGTCGGCATTCTCGAGCGCCTGCGGTCGCGTCGCCGAGAGTACGAACAGAACAATCAGACCGAGCGCCATCCACGCGATCGCGATCCAGTTCCCGTAACCGAGTGGATTGTCCGGCCAGTCCTTGAACTGGTAGTAGAGCGGAAAGGCAAACGCGGTCGCTCCGAGGAGCGGGAAGACCAGGTGCAGGAGCGGGTTGAACTCGCTCCGCCGCTCGCGGTAGTAGTAGAGGATCGAGCCGAGGCAGACCGCGATGTAGATGAGGATCACGACGACCGTGATCGCCGTCGCGATCGTCGCGAAGGCGAGGAGCGGTCCCCACTTCCAGCCGAGCAGAAGCGCAATGACGACGCCGCCGACGACGTTGAAGATGATCGCGACGTGCGGGGTCTTGTGCACTGGGTGCGTGCGCGCGAGTACGGCGGGCATCGCCCCATTCCGTCCCATCGCATAGAGGACGCGCGTGGCGGCGTTGACGCCCGCGTTCGCGTTCGCGATCGCCGAGTTGATGATGGCGAAGAAGACCAGCACCCAGCCTCCATGCCAGAAGACCTTGCCGAGCGCACGCCACGGGTCGGGGTTCTCCGTTGCCTGGGTCAGGAAGTTGTCGAACCCGGCGCCGTACACCCAGGCATAGGAGCAGAGCACGTAGAAGATGCCGATCAGGAAGGCTGAGCCGACGACTGCGCGCGGGATCGTCCAACGCGGGCGTTTCGCCTCCTCACCGAGCGGCGCCGCGGCCTCGAATCCGATGAAGGCCAGTATCCCGAAGATCATCCCCTTGAAGATCCCGGAGAAGTCGCTCGTGGCATCCGGGTTGTGGTTAGCCGGGTTGAAGGCCTGGAGGTCGAGGCTCTCGGCGTTCGAGAGGATCATCCAGATCGCCAGCGCGCCGAAGATCGTGATCTCGATAATTCCGAGCACCACTCCCGCCCGGGTCGAGAGGCGCACGTCCCGGTAGGTGAGGAAGAAGACGATTGCCGCGGCGACGAGGACCCACCACGCCCAGCCGATGTCCCAGCCGATCTCGTTCTTGACGACGTCCTCGGTCGCCCAGGCGAAGATCAGGAAGAGGAGCGGCGCGACCAGCGGCTCGAAGAGCAGGAACGCCCAGCCGGTCAGGAAGCCGGCATGCTTACCGAGGGCGCGCGAGTTGTAGGTGTAGAGCCCGCCAGCCGACGGCATGTGCTTCGCGAGCTGGCCGATCGAGTTCGCGACGAGGAGACACGCGATCATCGCCAGGAGGACCGCCAGCGGGAGCGCCTGGCCCGCGAACCCGACCGACACGAGGATCGAGAACGCGACGGCCGCCGCCGGCGCCATGTGCGTGATCGACTGGAAGAGAACCTCCGGGAGCCCGATCGAGCCCTCTCGCAGGTGATCGAACCCGCGTGCGGTAGGTGCCGAGCCTGCCTCCATGTGCATCTCCCTCCCGACGAGGTTGGCGGCGCCCATTCTCGCCTTCCTCGGGAGAAAAAGGCAAGCGGCGGTACGCTCGCCGCGTGCTCTTCCTGGCGGCGATCCTGCTTGCACTCTTCGTTCTCGATAGCCCCTGGGACGCTGTCGTCCTCGGGGCGGCCGCGGTCGTCGAGCTCGCCGAAATGTCCTTCTGGATCCGCTTCTCGCGCCGGCGACGGATCCAGGTGGGTGCCGAGACGCTGGTCGGAGGCGTGGGGGAGGTCGTCCGGGAATGCCGCCCCCTGGGCCAGATCAGGCTCGACGGAGAGCTCTGGGAGGCCCGCTGCGACCAGGGAGCCGAGATCGGAGAGCGAGTCCAGGTGGTCGGTCGCGACGGGCTCACCCTGGTTGTCGAGAAACACCCGCAGGAGCGGGGAAGTTAGACTCGCGGCGTGGCCAGGACGGCGGCAGAAGCGCTTCCGGCGACGCTGCCGCCCGAGCTCGACGATCCGCTCTTTCGGACGGCACTCGGCCAGCTCGACGGCGCCCTCTCGCACGCGGGCGTTCCGGTGGGTGCAGCGGAGGTGCTCCGGTTTCCCGAGCGTGCGCTCTCGGTCTCCATTCCCGTCCACCGTGACGACGGCTCGGTCGGCATCTTCCCCGGGTATCGGGTGCAGCACTCGAGTGTCCTCGGGCCGACGAAGGGTGGGATCCGTTACGACCCGGCGGTGACACTCGGTGAGTGCGCAGCCCTCGCGATGTGGATGACCTGGAAATGCGCGCTCCTCCGCCTTCCCTACGGGGGCGCAAAGGGCGGCGTCCGCTGCCAGCCAAAGGACTTCTCCGAGGGAGAACGCGAGCGCCTGACGAGGCGCTTCACGCAAGAGCTCCTGCCAATCATCGGCCCCCAGCGCGACATCCCCGCTCCCGACATGGCGACCGACGAGCAGACGATGGCCTGGATGATGGACACGTACTCGATGCAGATCGGGCATGCGGTGCCCGGGATCGTCACGGGGAAGCCGCTCTCGGTGGGCGGGTCGGTTCTTCGCCCGGAGGCGACCGGGATCGGCGTGGTCATGGTGGTCGACCAGGCGCTCCAGCTCCTCGGCTTCCAGCTTGCGGGCTCCTCCTGCGTCGTTCAGGGGTACGGGAAGGTCGGCGCCGTGGCCGCGCACGAGCTCGTGCTTCGTGACGCCCGCGTGGTCGCGGTGTCGGACATCGCGGGGGGCGTCCACCGCGAGGAGGGCCTCGACCTCGAGGACGTGGACAGGTGGCGCGCCGAGCACGGAAACCTCGGTGGGTATCCGAACGGGGAGCCCCTGACGAACGCCGAGTTGCTAGCGCTTCCCTGCGATGTGCTGGTGCTAGCTGCGACCGAGAACCAGGTCACCGGCGAGAACGCGGGCCGGGTTCAGGCGCGCGTTGTCGCTGAGGGCGCGAACGGACCGACGTCGCTCGAGGCCGACGATATCCTGGCCGACCGCGGGATCCCGGTTCTGCCGGACATCCTCACGAACGCGGGCGGCGTGGCCGTCTCCTACTTCGAGTGGGTGCAGGACATCCAGCGACTCTTCTGGGGCCGCGACGAGATCCGGACGCGGCTCGGCGACCTGATGCGCGACGCGGTCGAGCGCGTCTGGTCGCTCTCGCAGGAAGAGAGCCTATCGCTCCGCCGGGCAGCGCTCGTGACGAGCATCCGCGAGGTCGCCGACGCTCTCAGCGCACGCGGCATCTATCCATGATCGTCCGCGAAGCCCTCGTCTCCGACCCGCGGGTCCTGCCCGGGGACGCCACCCCGCAGCAAGTGGCTGAGCTGCTCACGCATCCGCACGTCGAGAGCGCGCTCGTGGTCGACGGCGAGAGGCTCGTCGGAAGCATCACGCCGGAGACTCTCGTCTCCGCCATCGCGGAGGGGCGAGACCTCGGTTCTCTCACGGCTGCGGACCTCGCCGACGGCGAGGTGCTGACGATCGGCCCGGAGGAGAGCCTCGAGGAGGCCCTGCGTGTGATGGCCGAGCACGACCTCGAGCGCCTCGCGGTCGTCGACGGCGGGCGGTTTCTTGGCATCCTCCCGCGGGAGCCCCTGATCCGGCGCATGGCAGCCGACGAGCTGGGCGAGACCGACCCGGATTAGTCGGTCACGGCGACGACGGCCGTTTATCAGCAGCAGGTGTAGGCGCCAGGAGGTGCGTCGCCCTCGACCGGGGCGGAGAGCTCGGCAGCAGCGAGTGCGCCGCCGTGCATGAGGTCCCGCTCGCTGACCTCGAGCTCCTCGAGGCCGAAGTGGCGGAGTATCTCGAGGACGACGACCACCCCGGCGACGATCACGGGCGCCCGCTCCGGGTGGAGGCCGGGAAGCTCGCGGAGCTCCGATACCGGTTGCGCGCCGAGCTCATCCAGGAACCGGGCGACCCGACTGGCGGCGACCTTGTGCCCGTGGACGAGCTCGGGCACCTCCTCCTCGAGCCCGAGGTCGAGCGTGGCGAGGGTCGTGACCGTGCCCGCGACGCCGAGCGCGGTCGCGGGGCAGACCTCCGGGGGAACAGTCTCCCGCAGGAGCTCACGCACATGGGCGCCGCAGGCCTCCAGCTCCTCGGCCCTCGGCGGGTCTCCATGCAGGAACCGCTCGGTCAGGCGGACACAGCCGAGGTCGAGGCTCGTGTGGAACGAGACGCCCTCGGGCCCGCCCAGGATCAGCTCCGTAGAGCCGCCGCCGACGTCCACGACCAGAGTGGACTCGGCGATCGTGCGACCCGAGGCGACGCCGCGAAAGGTCAGGAGCGCCTCCTCGTCGCCGGAGAGGAGCCGCGTCGTGAAGCCGTAGCTCCACTCGAGCTCACCGAGGAACGCCTCGCCGTTTTCCGCGTCACGGATAGCGCTGGTCGCGAGTGCGAGCGTTCGCTCGGCCCCGAGCTCGTCCGCGACATGCCGGTAGTCGACGAGTACGTTTCGGACGCGAGCGACGGCCACGGGCAGGAGCTTGCGCCGCGAGTCCACGCCTTCTCCGAGGCGCGTTATCGCGAGCCGGCGGTCGAACTCCTCGACGGAGTCGCCGCACACTTCGGCGACGAGCAGTCGCGTCGAGTTCGTCCCGATGTCGACGACAGCGACCCGGGTCACTTGCGCGGGACCGCGTGGCGAAGCCGGTTGACCGCGTCGATGCTGTCGCTCATTGCCCATTTGAGGACTCCGAGCTTCTCCGTCGAGCGCTGGAGCGAGGCGAGCCGTGCCTCGAGCTCTGCGGCCCGCTCCGAGGCCTTCTCGAAACGGCGCTCCAGCGCCTCGGCGTCCCTGGAGAGATCCTCGAGCGCGACCAGCAGGCCCTTCTGTGTCTCACGGAGGAGCCGGTAGGTGCGAAGCGAGAGCACGATGGCGACGATCGCCGTGACGGCGATCACGGCGAGAACGAGAGCGAGAGAAACCCAGGTCCACCAAGGCACGAACCCATCGTAGCGTTCGTCCTTTGGTATCCTGGTTGCAGCGACGCGGGGTGGAGCAGTCAGGTAGCTCGCCGGGCTCATAACCCGGAGGTCGCAGGTTCAAATCCTGCCCCCGCTACTGAAAAGGCCCTGCTAAGCGGGGCCTTTGTTTGTTCGGGGGCGACGGGCGCCGCGATTTTCCCCATTCTCCAAGAGGATGGAGAGGAGCGGCAGGGCTGCGTCGAATGTGGTGCAGCTACCCGTCCTTACTACTGCGAGGCGTGGCGTCGAATGAAACCTCGACGACCCGTCACGACCTTGATCATGATGGCTCCAATCTTCACGCTGTAGTTCGGCTCGATCTGGGCCGCCCTCATCTTCGAGAAGCGATGAAAAAGAATTGGACCCAGCACACCGAGGCTCGCCGACACGGGCGAGTCCAAATCGGGAGGTAGCACGAATGGGAGCAGTTGGACTCTGGGGCGTGGTCATCATCGTTGCGCTGATCGTGCTCCTCTACGGCGCCAAGCGCTTGCCTGACATGGCACGTTCGCTTGGCCGGAGCTCGCGGGAGTTCAAGGACGCGCTCGCCGAGGCGCCCGAGGAGTTCCGCGACGGTATGAGCAAGGACGCCGCGCGGGAGCTTGAGCCGGCGGAGCAGCCCGGCGGGCCGACCGCCCGCGAGCTCGAACTCGAACAAGAGCTCGAGGCAGAGCGCGAGCGGCGTCGCCAGAGTACCTCAGCCCCCGCTGAGTGACCAGAGTCGTGTCCGCGGACTGAGGTCGTGCATACAGCGATGGCGCCTTGGTAGGAGCCCGCCGGCTAACGCTGCGCACGTCAACACTCGTTTCAACCTATGCAGACGACTAACTACGCCAGGCTCACGGGCGGTGAGCTAGCCCGCGAGGCGCGCGTGTACCCCACACTCCCTCAGACCTAGAGCCGCCCGGTGGTCTCGTAGTACCAGCACCCGGGTGCTCTCGTACTAGCGCCGACCGCATCTTCAGATCTAACTACGGGGCTCCGACGAGATCTGCCCTAGACGACCCAGCACGTGCGATCGGTTCGGGTGAGGTGGTCTTGCCCCGGCTGAGCCATATGCCCACCACGATCAGCCACAGCGGAAGGAGGATGAACCCGAAGAACCCGAGCGGCGTGAGCAACGATGCTCCGATGCCGATCGTCGCCCATGCAAGCGGGGCGGGCAGCATCCGATTGCGGCGCGCGCCGAGGCCCGTTGCGAGCAGCATGGCTGCGAAGGCGGCATTCCATCCCAGCCAGTCGTACGAGTGGAGCTGGTTGAGTGTGTAGACAGCCTGGCGATTCCCCTCGTGTGCTGCATTCGTCATCGCGGCTTCGAGCATCCCAACCAGCGCGAAGGTCGCCGCCGCCAGAAGGACGCCGCCGAACGCGACCGTGCCGTAGCCGGAGTCGCCGCTGCCGCGCTCGAGCCGGCGTCGCAAGCCCGCGCCGAAGAAGATGAGCAGGAACGCCATCAGGGGCGTGAGGAGAAGCGCAATGATCTGGTGCTGGCCTCGGTTGTTCTGCCAGTAGGAGAAGGTCTCGGCCATTGCACTTTCGCTGGGCGGATCGTTCCGCAGCAGGATGAGACCAGCGAAAAACAGCAGACCCGCAAGCACTCCGGCGAGCGGCAAGAAGCGATCGAAACGGTCGGACATGTGCTTGTCCTCCTGGTCGAGAGCGTCTTTCTGTCCCTCATGACGTTACGGAACGACCGGCTCGATCT
>DATLQD010000112.1:0-3130 GCA_035535315.1 Gaiellaceae bacterium | reverse complement strand
GAACCCAGCGCCTGCACGGCTGCTCGCCGCAGCTCGTTCGCTTGCTCTTCGCTGGCCCGCATAGCCGCTTCGTCTTCACAGAGCGTGATTGCCATTCCCTCTCCGCTCTGGCGGTCGATGAGCAGCATGCCCCCCCGAGCGCCGAGCTCCTTCACACCCGGGAGCGCGTTGTTTCTGAAGTCGGCGATGCCTTGGTCGGCCTGCTCAGGCGATCCACCAGTGATCTTCGTTACGCGGGCGTACATGGTTGACTCCTCGGCTCGTTGCTTCAGGTCTGGGAAACCATAACCCCGGCTCGAGCAGCGACGGCATTGACCAATCTGATGGCTGCCCTTCGAGAGCCTTTCCTTTACTGCCGGCTCTTGCCGACCGCGCGGCCCGGAGGATGGCCGCACGTTAGCCCCAAACCCTCCCCACCCCAGGGGGCTCGCACCCCTTCCAGCTTCGGCGTCTCGTCGACCGTTCGTATCCGCCTGTGAGGGGCGGCTCTAACCCGTGTATGCGCCCGATAGTTGGTCGGACGGTAGAACATCTCCCTGTAGGGGCCGTGCGTGGTGGGCGAACGGGCCGTTCGTCTAGCTCCCACCAGCCCCGAGATCGTTCCGGTAGAAAGTTGCGGTAGAAAGAACGGCCCAGCCCTTTGGTTGAGCCGTTTTGTTGAGACATTCATCGTTCCTACGAGCACAAAGCGGGCGGGAAAGACGACCCGACCGGTGACGCGGGCCACGGCGACTGCGCCGTCCTCGAGCGGCTGGCGCAGGGATTCGATCGCGGGCCGAACGAACTCTCCCAGCTCGTCGAGCAGGAGCACGCCGTGATGCGCGAGGCTCGCCTCGCCGGGCCGCGGCCCGACTCCACCGCCTACGATCGCCGGCGCGGAGGCGGTGTGATGCGGGGCGCGGAACGGCGGTTCGTCCACGATCCCGCTCCCCGGAGCCAGGAGGCCGGCCACGGAGTGGATCCGCGTCACCTCGAGCGCTTCCTCCCTGGTCAGCGACGGGAGGATGCCGGGCAGGCGACGCGCGAGCATCGTCTTACCCGTGCCGGGAGGGCCTGCGAGGAGGAGGTTGTGGCGACCCGCCGCGGCAACCTCGAGGGCACGCCGGGCGCGCTCCTGGCCGCGAACGTCACGGAGATCCGGATGCGTCCGCTTCAGGAGAGGTGGACGCTCGACGACCGGTTCTGGCGTGAAGCGACCCCGAAGATACTCTCCCGCTTCGACGAGATGGCGCACGGGCACGGGTACGACGCCCGCAAGGGCGGCCTCGGCCGCAGACTCCATCGGGCAGATGAGCCGATCCAGCCCGGCCCGGCGGGCGGCTTCCGCGGCGACGAGTACACCAGGAACGGGACGGACCCTCCCGTCGAGAGCCAGCTCTCCCACCGCGGCGTGCTCGGCGAGACGCTCCGGCGGGACCTGGCGCGAAGCGGCGAGCACCGCAAGCGCGATCGGCAGGTCGAAGCCGGACCCCTCCTTGCGGAGACCGGCGGGAGCGAGGTTGACTGTGATCCGCCGCAGCGGCCACTCGAGCTCAGCGCTCCCGATCCCGCTCCTGACGCGCTCCTTGGCTTCCTGGCAGGCTTTGTCAGGCAGTCCGACGATCACGAACGCAGGCACGCCACGCTGCAGATGAGCCTCCACCTCGACGGGGCGGGCCTCGAGCCCCACGAGGGCATGGGTGACGACGCGCGCCAGCACTCTGTCCACCGTAGGCCGTAGCGGCGCACGCAACCTGCGCATTTCGTTCCGACTCTGCTGCAAGCCCGAGTCGTGTTTGCGAGCTAGCCCAGCGAAGCCCGCTCGACCGCACGGTCGCGTACCGCAGCCACCTCGAAGACCACTTCGAGCTGGCCAAGCTCGGGACGCGCTGCGAGCCACGCCTCGGCCGCACGGCGCAGCCGCCGCGTCTTCTCCGGCCCTACTGATTCGAAGGGGTGCCCGTAGCCCGTGCCCGCACGCGCCTTCACTTCACAGAAGATCAGGCGGCCGCCGCGCCGGACGATGAGGTCCAGCTCGTTCCCACCCGCCCGTGCGTTCGTCGCGAGGATGCGGTAGCCGCGCAACCGGTAATGGCGGCGGACGCGCCGCTCGGCGTCACGCCCGAGCTGGCTCGGCGGCCACGAACGGCTCACGGTCCTCGAGCCCGGAATAGCAGAGCGCCTGGAACGAACGGCGGTGGATCTCGCAGGGGCCTCTCGCCCGGACGATCGCCGAATGGCCGGGCGTGATGTAGCCGACGTGCGACGCGAAGCCGTAGTGCGGATAGAGGGCGTCGAGACGGCGCATGGCCCGGTCGCGAACGACCTTCGCGACGATCGATGCGGCAGCGATCGCGGCGCTTCGCTCGTCACCGTCCACGATCGCCTCGTGCTCAGGCGCAAGCGGTCCGAGCCGAAAACCGTCCACGAGGCAGGCCTCGGCGGGCGGGCAGAGGGTGGCCAGCGCCTCGCGGAGCCCCCGCAGGTTCGATTTGTGCAGGCCGTCGCGGTCGATGGCCTGGGAGGGGATGACGCGGACTGCGATTCGTGTCGCGCAGCCGGCGATGGCGCGGAAGAGCACCTCGCGCCCCTCTTCGGACACTTGTTTCGAGTCGTTCAGGAGGGCGAGTGGGCGAACGCGGTGGTCACGCAAGTGCTCGTAGTCGAAGAGAACGCCCGCGACGACCAGCGGTCCGGCGAGGCTCCCGCGACCAGCCTCATCCGCCCCGGCAACGAACCGCGCACCGAGTCGTCGGTCGAAAGCGAGAAGTCTTCGGCCGGTCCGGCGCACGCGCTGAGGATAGATGTCGCCGTCGGACGGGGCCGCGGGCGTGACGCTCTCGGACCGCTTCCGAATCAGAAGCGTGGCGTCCGAGGCTGCGGCGGGCTCGACCCGGCGCAGCTCGTTGACTCGCGGGAGTCAGAAAGACCGATTTCGAGTCGTCATGGCTCGCGCACCTGCGCGAGCCGGACTGGGATCGGCTACGAGCGCTGCTTTTCGCGGACGCGAGCCTTCTTCCCGACCTTGCCGCGGAGGTAGTAGAGCTTTGCGCGACTCACGTCGCCGATGGCTCCGACCTCGATCTGCTCGATCTTCGGCGAGTGGAGGGGGAACGTCCGCTCGACGCCGACACCGAAGGAGTTCTTCCTG
>DATLQD010000111.1:0-6926 GCA_035535315.1 Gaiellaceae bacterium | reverse complement strand
AGTACACTTAGTTGCAGTCGTGTCGATCGCTGCCGTTGGCAGCTCTCGGCCCTGCTGAGAGAGAGGACTAGCGATGGACGACGGCTCGCCTGGCAAGGGACCAGTTACGCACCTCGCCGAAGAGGGTCTGGCCGATGCTGGCCAGACGCTCGCTGACAACGAGCAGACGCTCGCCGACCGCGACCAGACGGCGAGTGACCGCGATCAAGAGGCCTCTGATGAGGACCAGGTTTCGGCTGACTTGGCCCGCGTCGAAGCCGGTGAGAAGCCCACGTACGCACGGACGACGGCCACACGCGCCGAAGCATCGCGAGACCGTGAAGAAACCTCGCACCTGCGCGATCGAACGAACCAGGAGCGAGACATCTCCGCGGAGCGACGCGACGAACTTTCGATGCTCCGCGACGAGATTGCTCGCGACCACGACCAAGAGGCGGCCGACCTGGATGCCGGCGACGATCTCACGGACAGGCACGCCTTTCGGCTAGAGGAGGTACGGAGGACTTCGCGTGCGAGCCGGATTCGCGCGAAGGGCGACCGGGCCCGGGCAGCGCGGGACCGTGAGCAGGCGACACGAGATCGCGAGCAGGCGGCGCGTGACCGCAAGGAGGCCGCCTCCGACCGTGAGCACGCGGCAACCGACGAGCTGACCGGCGCGAGGCGACGAGGAGTCGGACTCGAAGACCTGAACAACGAGATGAACCGCGCCTGGCGACAAGGCGACAGCCTTTGGGCCGCCTACGTGGACGTGGACGAACTCAAGTCCGTCAACGACAAGCACGGCCACGCGGCAGGAGACGCGCTCCTTGTAAGCGTCGCGAACGGGATCAGGCGCCAGATGCGCCCCTACGACCTGCTCGTGCGACTCGGCGGCGATGAATTCGTCTGTGCGCTGCCCAACATCACCCTCGATAAGTTGCGAAAGCGCTTCGATCTACTCGACGCGGAGTTGAAGGACTCCGGGGGCGGCTCGGTGAGCGTCGGCTTCAGCGAACTGCACAAGGGCGACTCCGCGGGCGACTTCATCATGCGGGCTGACAGCGACCT
The DNA here is from genome assembly GCA_035535315.1 of Gaiellaceae bacterium. Lineage (GTDB taxonomy): Bacteria > Actinomycetota > Thermoleophilia > Gaiellales > Gaiellaceae > DASQGA01. The sequence continues at coordinate 5,879 of DATLQD010000111.1, read as the reverse complement.
GCTGGCTCGTCGCAGCGAATAGCTGGTTCCGACACACGTCGCGAGCGTTCGCGAGCGACTGCGCCAAAAATGGTCTCGCTGAGGGAGAAACGGCGCCCGCGGGTACGGAGGTATGGGGGGTCTAGCGATGTGTACAGGTTCCGAGTTTGCGAACAGCGAGAAAGTTTTCGCGCCGACCGGGATCTAATGGAGTAGGGGAAAGGTTAGGAGGGCTGTGGGGCGGCTCACAGGGGGGAAAGGAGCCGCCCGCCCTCCAGGCGTCTGACATCAGGAAGCCCCGGAGGAGGAAGCTAAGGATGTGGATTATCGCCTCACTCATCCTCGCCACCGTCCTATTCGTCGTCGGGTTCGTCATCTGGTGGAGCGATCAAAACCCGCCTTTTCGCAAGCCTGAGCCGACCCGGACCAGGCGACCCCGTTAGAGAGCGACACCGTCACGGGCGCCTGCCTGGCGCTTTTTTTTCTACGGGACGAGCACGATGCGGCCTCGCGCCTCGCCCCGGCGGACGAGGTCGTGCGCCTCCTGGGCCCGCTCGAGCGGCATCGTGTCGATCGTGTATTCGAGGCGCTCGCGTTGCGCGAGCGCGATCAGCTCGGCGAGCTCGTCCCGGGATCCCCAAATGCTCGACAGGAAGTGCGCCTCATGCGGGACCGCGCCGAGCCCGAACGGGATGCGTCCGCCGAAGAGGCCGATCACGACCGCAACCCCCTGCCGGTCAACAAGGCGGGCGGCCTGGGACAGCGAGTCGTCGGACCCGACGAAGTCGAGAACAGCATCGTACGGCCCCTCGAGCTCCGCGGGCTCGGCCGCCTCCTCGGCGCCGAGCTCGAGCGCGCGCGCCCGCTTCTGCTCCGAGGGGTCGCCGACGTGGACGACAGCGTCCGTCATGAGCCGGAGGTACTGGATCCCGAACTGACCCAGGCCGCCGGCGCCCAGCACGAGCGCGCGCGAGCCGGACCCCAGCCAGGGCCGCGCGTGCTTCACGGCGCGGTACGGGGTCAGGCCACCGCAGCCGAGGGGCGCGGCCTCGACCGGGTCGAGGTCGCCGATCGGGTAGAGGTAGCGGCGAGACGGAACCAGGACGTACTCCGCATACCCACCGTCCTGGAAGAGCCCGGCCTCCTTGGCGTCCGGGCAGATCATCTCCTCGGTCCTCCGGCAGAAGCGGCATTCGCCGCAGCCCCACGGCGTGTAGACGAGGACGTTGCCGATCCCTTCGACCTCGCCCGCGATCTCGTGGCCGAGCACGAGCGGGAGGGGCGAATCGAAGTAGCCCTCGGCGACGTGCAGGTCCGAGTGGCAGACACCCGAGCCGAGGATGCGGACGACCACCTGGTCGTCCCCGCGAGCCTCCGGTTCGGGACGCTCCTCGAGCTCGAGCGGATCCTGGAAAGAGCGAAGAACGACTGCGCGCACGACGACCTCCGCGGTCGAGAAAGAACGGGGCCGGTTTTCCCCGGCGGGTGAGCCTACCGCCTGGCCGACGCTCCGCGAAAGCGGGCTCGCCCTTATCGCTGCTCTCCGGCCACCGGGCGGGCGGTAGGATAGCCCTCCCGTACGTCCAGAAAGGGGAGTGAATGGCGGTCGCGGAAGCGGAGACCAGCGTCGAGGCGGCCCGAGAGCTGCTCGAGCGTCACGACGTTCACACGGTCGAGTGCATGTTCCCCGACACTTGGGGCATCCCACGTGGCAAGCGCCTGCCGACGAGCCACTTCCTGAAGGTGGCCGCCGGGTCCGGCTTCGCAATGGCCAACGTCGCCTTCACGTGGGACATGCACGGCGTCATCTTCCCGACGTCGTACGTGAACGACTCGACCGGCTACCCCGACCTGCACGTCGTGCCCGACCTCTCGACGCTTCGCCTCGCCGGCTGGAACGAGGGCACTGCGTACTGCATCTGCGACACGATCGAACCGACCCACGAGCCGGTCGCACTCGACGGCCGACAGATCCTTCGCCGCGCAGTCGAGCGCTTGCGCAAGGCCGGGTACGAGCCCGTTGCGGCGACCGAGCTCGAATTTCACCTCTGCACCCCTGACTGGGAGCCGTTCTATCGCGGCGCGCACTGCTACTCGATCGCGAAGGGCGCCGAGGTCGAGCCCATCGTCGGCGACATCCGCCGCGTTCTCCAGGCCTCCGGCATCAGCATCGAGGCCTGCAACGTCGAGTACGGGCCCGCGCAGGTCGAGGTGAACCTCGGGCACGGCCCGCCGCTCGAGGTGGCCGATGCGACCATGGTGTTCAAGTACGTCGTCAAGCAGACGGCCGTGAAGCACGGGGTCCGGGCGACGTTCATGCCGAAGCCGTACGCCACGGAGGCCGGTAACGGCCTGCACATTCACCAGAGCCTGACGGGCTCAGACGGGCAGAACGCGTTCGCGAGCGGCGACGACGAGCCTCCGCTGCGGTCGGTCCTGATGCGCCGGTACCTGACGGGCCTCCTCGCCCACCAGGTCGAGCTCCAGGCGATCAACTGCCCGACGATCAACGCCTACAAGCGCGTCGAGGAGTATTCGTTCGCGCCGACCCAGGTGAGCTGGGGCCTCGACAACCGGCTCGTGGCGATCCGATCCGTCGTCGATCACGGCGAGGCGACGCGTCTAGAGGCGCGCTGGGCGTCCGCCGACGCGAACCCGTACCTCGTCCTCGCGGGCTGCCTCTCAGCAGGCGCCGACGGCCTCGAGCAGGACCTCGAGCTGCCGCCGATCGTGACCGGCGACCCGCACGTCGACGAGTCGCTCCGCCGCCTTCCCACGAGCCTCGCGGAAGCCGTCCCCGAGCTCGAGGGGAGCGAGTTCGCGCGCCGGGTCTACGGCGAGACGTTCGTCGACGTCTACCTCACGATGCTTCGGCACGAGCTCGAGCTTTTCGGCCGGCACGTCACAGACTGGGAGCGCGAGCGCTACCGCGAGGTCATGTAGCGAGGAGATCGGCGACCACGCGCTCGATCTGGGCCGTCTCGTTCGGCCCGATCCCCCAGCCGTAGTGCCCCCAGACGCTCTCGACGACCCGGAGCCGGCTTCCGGAGATCAGCCGTTGCTCGACCTCGCAGTCGGCGACCGGGAACCAGGCGTCGTGCGAGAAGGGCGCGACGACGGTCCGGGCCGTGATCCGGCCGAGCGCCTCGGGGAGGCCGTCGCCCGTCTGGCGTGAGACGTCCGCGCGACGCCACTTGCCGAGCTGGCAAAGGAGATCGGCAGGCTGGCAAGAGGCGTAGTCGTCCTCGAAGAGTCGCCGCACCATGTCGCCGACAGAGTCGTACCCCGCATCGCGCCACGCCTCCTGCCGGTAGAGCGCCGCGGAAAGGCCCGTCGCCGCCCAGAAGTGGGCGTGCTGGCCGGTACCGCCGGTCCGGAGCGCCTCCTCCGAGGCGGCGACGAGGAGGCCGTTTCCCGGGGTCGTCCTCGCGAGACCCGCGAAAACCGCGAGCCTCTCCACCGCCGCGGGGAATCGAACGGCCCACTCGTACGCCTGCTGCGCGCCCATCGAGTAGCCGAGCACGAGCGCGAGGCTCTCGATCCCGAGTTCCTCCGTGACGAGCCGGTGCTGCGAGGCGACGTCGTCCCCAATCGTCAGGTCGGGGAACAGGCCGCTGGTCGTGCTCGGCGAGGTCGAGCTGCCGTTGCCGAGCTGCCCCGGGCAGATCACAAGCCAGCGGTCGGAGTCGAGCGCCCGTCCCGGGCCGATCCAGGGATCCAGAGAGGCCTCCGTCCCCGAGAACATGTGCGGAAACAGGATCGCGTTGTCGCGGGCCGGGGAGAGCGTTCCGTGCGTCCGGTACGCCAGGCGGGCACCTGCGAGCGTGCCGCCGAGCTCGAGGCTGAGATCCCCGAGCGCGAGGACGTGGTCTACGGGCACGGATTGCCCGCCCTAGAGGCCGTGCCAGTCGCGCATGTGCGAGCGGACGTGCGCCGGCAACGCCTCCGGCGGGTAGTAGCGGTCGTAGAAGTCGACGTCGAGGTGCGCGGCCTGGTACCAGACGGTCATGAGGAACGGGTCGATGGTCGCCGGGAAGCGCCCGTAGGTGTCCCAGATGTAACGGCAAAGCGTCTTGGTGGCCTCGATCGCCTCCTCGGACGGACGCGGCACCGCTCGCGCGATCTCCGCCGACCGCCACGGATGCTGCTGCGCGTCGGGCGCTGAGAAGATCCCGGTCGGCCCCCAACGGAGGTCGAGGACGAAGTCGACGGCGGCATCCATGTCCGAGTGGAAGGGCGGACAGGCGCCCTCGAAGATCCCCTCGAGCCCGACGGGAATCTCCTCGCCGGCGCCGACGGGGGCGTCGTCGGGGACCTGGTGGAAGGTGAACCCCAGCGAGCCGCAGGGGCCTTCGCCGCCCATCCCATGCCAGTGCTTCTCGCCGCCCATCGTGACCCGGCCCTTGCCGCCCGAGAAGGGGTGGCCCCCGATCCCGAGCGCTTGCGTCGCAGTCATGAGGTTCTGGATCATGAGGCCTTCCTCGACGCCGTTCATGTCGACCATCTGCCAGCGCTCGAAGTCCCAGAGGTCGACGGGATGCTCCGAGCCGAGGAGGCCCGACTCGACGAACGGGCGCAAGGGATCGTTGCCGAGCTGCTTGTCGACGACGTAGTAGCCGTGCGGGCGGTCGAAGTAGAGGAGCATGGCCGAGATGCACTGGCGCGTCACATCCGAGATCGGGATGAACACGGTCGCGCCTTCGGTGTTCACGACCCACTCGTTGAACTTGAAGAGATTCGGCCGGCGGCGCGGGATCTCGAGGCGCCCATCCTGGAGCTTGACCGCGCTCCGGTAGAGCTCGTGCCGCTCCTCCTGCGTCTGGAGCTCGAGGTAGCGCTCCGGCTTCACGTCTCGCTGCGGCAGCACGAAGACGCCGTCGTCGTTCGTCCAGAAGAGCTCAGTGCCGTGGATAGCGAGCGGGCTCGGGAAGCTGCGGCCGGTGAAGGACGCGAGCTTGTCGGCGCCCGTCGCCTCGCCGTCCTCGCTTCGAAACGGCCATTCCTCACGGACCACGCCCGTGACGCCCGTGGCGGCGGCGACGAGGATCGCCTCTTCCTCGAAGGCTAGGGGCACCGGCTCCTTGTCGGAGCGATACGCGAGCGGCCCGGTCAGCTCGGCACCCAGGGCGAAGCGGCGGGCGCGTCGCGTGAAGATCGCCTCGAGCGCGGGGAAGGAGGACGCCGCCTCCAGCGCCTCCGGGCGGACGGACGGACGCGTCCTCGTTGTCGTCGCCATCAGCTTTCGTTCTCCTTTCGCTGCTCCCGTTCGGGCTCGACTCTACAGCGCCGTTTCGACTACGTTCCCACGGATGCAACCCGTCCTCGTCATCGAGCAGGAGCACTCGTTGCGAGGCCTGGGGCTCCTCGGCGACCGGCTCGACGCCTCTGGCCTACCGTACCGCCAGCTCCGGGGCTGGGACGAGCGGCTCGACGGGCTAGAGGCACGAGACTTCTCCGCGATCGTCGCCATGGGCGGGAACGCACACGCGTGGGAGGAGGGCGTTCCGCTCCTCGAGGCAGAGCGCGACCTGCTCCACGATGCCGTCGAGGAAGGCGTGCCTGTGCTCGGGATCTGCCTCGGCGGGCAGCTGCTCGCACGGGCGCTCGGCGGCGACGTCCGCGAGGCCGAGCAGCCCGAGATCGGCTGGCTCGAAATCGCTCCCACGGAGGATGCCGCCGCCGATCCGGTCCTCGGCCATCTGTCCGCGCCGACCGGCGTCTACCAGTGGCACCACGACGTGATTGAGCTCCCGCCGGGCGCACGGCGGCTGGCGAGCAGCCCGCTCGCCCCGAATCAGGCTTTCCGCGCAGACGGCACAAGTGCCTGGGGCATCCAGTTCCATCCGGAGGTGGACGCCCAGCTCTTCGAAACGTGGATTTCGCGCCACCCGCAGGAGGTG
>DATLQD010000110.1:0-6852 GCA_035535315.1 Gaiellaceae bacterium | reverse complement strand
CCCTCAAGCTGGCTGAGGGTCGACTCCTCTTCCTCTGCGCGGGTGCGCAACGTCCCCAGCTTCTGCTCGAGCTGCTGAAACTCTTCGACGATCTCTTGACTGGTCACGACGGGGCCGCCTCGAAGGAAACAGTCTTAAGCTTTCCAGCTCGAGAGAGTCCAAACTTCGCCCAAGCCTCGGTTTGTGCCGGAAGGAGGGTCAGGAAGGAGGCACGTGCTGCGGCAGATAGCCGAGTTCGATCGCCTCAACCCTCAAATCCTTCCGCCAGCGCCGGCTCGTCCTCGCGAACCTCCCCGATCATCACCTCGGCTGCCTCCCGCTCGAGGAAGAACTCGACGACCTTCTCGGTCTGGGCGCTGACGACGCCGTAGAAGAGCATGACGCTCAGCATAAGACCACGCGGTATGACTCATCCGAACCGGATGATGCGAGGTCAGCCCAAGCGTTGCAACATGCAACCTCCACCTACGGAGGAGGAAGCTATGTGGTGGATCTTCGGCGGGCTCGCCGCTTTTCTCTACATCGTGCTGATCGTAACCCTAGGCATGACGACCCTGAGGAACGGCCACGGGTTCATGTTCATCCTAGGGATATTCGTGCCGCTCTTCTGGATCATCGGCGCGTTCATGCGGCCCGCGGGTCAGACAGCGAACCAGCCTTCGTAGTCCCCGAGGCGTTCCGGTACCAACCTCCGGTACCAACTGCGGCCTAGACCGCATGGTTACACAGTTCGGGCTAGAAGAGCTGGTTCTCGCCGGCGAAGATCGCCGACACCGACTCGTCCGAAAAGACGTTCTGGATCGTCTCAGCCAGAAGCCTTGAGACCGGCACGACCTTGACCTTGTCCGGCTGCTTCAACGGGTCGATCGGAACCGTGTTGGTCACTGTCACCTCTCGGAGCTCGCTGGCCTGGATCTTCTCGAACGAGTTGCCGGGAAAGAGGCCGTGCGTGGCGCAGGCATAGACCTCGGTGGCGCCGGCCTCCTTGAGGGCCTTCGCTCCGGCGATCAGCGTGCCGCCGGTGACGATGATGTCGTCGGTCATGACCGCGATCTTGCCGTCGACGTCGCCGATCACCTGGGTCACGGCGGCCTCGTCATGCGCCGGTCGGACCTTGTTCATGATCGCGAAGGGAGATTCCGCGTCGAGCATCTGATTGAACTTGCCCGCCATCTTGGCGCGGCCCGGGTCCGGGGAGACAGCGACGACGGCGCGGCCGTGAAGCCCCTTGTCCCGGTAGTACTGGGAGAAGAGCGGGAGCGCCGTCATGTGGTCGACGGGGATCGTGAAGAACCCCTGAATCTGGCCCGCGTGAAGGTCCATCGTGAGAACCCGGTCGACCCCAGCGGCCTGCAGGAGCTCCGCGACCAGCTTGGCCGTGATCGGTTCGCGCGGCGAGGACTTCTTGTCCTGGCGCGAGTAGGGATACCAGGGCATGACGGCCGTGATCCGGTTCGCGGAGGCGAGCTTGGCCGCGTCGATCATGATCAGAAGCTCCATCAGGTGGTCGTTCGTGAGCCCTCTCGAGGGCGACTGGACGATGAAAACGTCGGCGCCACGCACCGACTCCCCGTACCGGCAGTAGGTCTCGCCGTTCGCGAACGTCTTCAGATCCACCTCGCCGAGCTGGATGTTCAGCATTGCGGCGATTTCACGAGCGAGGTCCGGATTCGAGCGCCCGGAGAAGAGCATTAGCTTCCCGGAGGGGCCCCGCTCGATCCAGCGCCCGGGCTGTCCCTCCGGCTGGAGCGGCGCCTCGACCGATTCGAGGCCCGGGATCGGACGGGTCAGCTCAGTCGTTCCGCTGTCGAGCATCGTCATATCCCTCTTTGTTGACCTGACGGGCTCGCGCGATTGCGAGCGCTCCATTGGGGACGTCTTCCGTGATAGCCGAACCCGCTCCAGTCCAAGCATTGTCACCGATCTCCACAGGCGGTACGAAGACATTCTGGCTACCGGTGTGGACGTTGCTGCCGATCACCGTGCGCTGCTTCTCCTCGAAGCGCTCCTCACGGTAGTTCGCAGTGATGGCGCCGGCTCCGATATTGGTGTCCTCGCCGATTTGCGCGTCTCCGATGTAAGAGAGGTGCGGCACCTTGGACCGTTCCCCGATCTGGGCGTTCTTGATCTCGACGAACGTGCCTGCCTTGGCGCCCGCCGCGAGCACCGAGCCCGGGCGGAGGTAGCAGAACGGGCCCACAGTCGCACCTTGCCCGATCTCGGCGTCGATCGCAACGACGTGAGGCCCGATCTCGGCCTCGCCGCGGACGACCGTCCGGCCGCGGAGGACAGTGAAAGGCTGAATGACCGCATCGGGATCGATCTGGACGTCCGCTTCGATCCACGTGGTCCCTGGATCGACGACCGTTACGCCTGCCAGCATGTGGGCGGTCAGGATCCGCTTGCGGAGGAGGGACGCCACGAGCGCGAGGTCGGCGCGGGTGTTCACGCCCTCCGCCACGTCCGGGTCCTGGGAGCGATAGACAACAGCGCGCTCGCCCTCCCGAACGAGCCGCGCGATCGTGTCCGTCAGGTAGAGCTCTCCCTGGGCGTTGCCTGTCCCGACTTCGCCAAGTGCCCACCAGAGGTCGGGCGCCGAGAACACGTACACCGAGGCGTTCAACTCCCGGATCTCTCGCTGCTCGGGGGTGGCGTCCCGTTCCTCGACGATCGCAGCGAGCTCGCCCTTCTCGTCGCGCACGATACGCCCGTAGGGGCGCCGGCCCTCGGGCTCGATCGAGAGGAGGGTCACGGCGGCTCCTTCGCGGTGATGCTCGTCGACGAGCTCTTCGATCGCCTCGGGGGTAAGGAGCGGGGTGTCTCCGGCCAGCACGAGAAGGTCGCCCTCGAACCTTTCCAGAGCCTGGCGCGCGGCTGCGACCGCATCGCCGGTGCCGCGCGGCTTCTCCTGCACGACGACCTCGACGCCGGGAAAGGAGGCGGCGAGCTCAGCCGCGCTCTCCGGTGACGAGATGAGGACGAGCCGCGACGGCCCGACTGCGCGCAGCGCATCGAGGACCCAGGCCACGAGCGGGCGCCCGAGGAGCGGATGGAGGTGCTTCGGCGTTGCGGACTTCATCCGCGTGCCGAGGCCGGCAGCCATGACGACGGCTGCGAGGGGTTGCGTCAAGGGGCGTGAGTCATGCGCCGGGGCCGAGCGCCGATTATGGCTGAAACCCAGCAGGCTTGGCGGCTGGACGCCCGGACGCTTCATCTTCCTTTCATCTGGGCCTCCTACGTTGCTCCCCCATGCGTTATTCGTTGACTGCCCTGGGTCTTGTGGCGGCGCTTGCGCTCAGCGGGTGCGACAGCGACAGCAAGTCCGCCACCGCTGCGCCCGCGAACCTTCCGTCGACCGCATGCGGCACCTACACCGGTCAAGGCTGCGCGCCGGCCGGCAAGCGGGTCGATCTCACCCGGCCCACCTTCTCGAGCCCCACAAAGATCACCAACCAGCTGTTTCCGATCAGCCGCCTCTATTCCGCTCTCCTGCTCGGCCACGTTGACGACAAGCCGTTTCGGACGGAGACGACGCTCCTACCCGGCACGAGGACGGTGACATGGAACGGCGAGCAAATCCCCGTGCTCGTGTCGCAGTACATGGCCTACCTCGACGGTCGCCTCGAGGAGGTCGCGCTCGACCGGTACGCGCAGGCCGACGACGGATCGGTCTGGTACTTCGGCGAAGACGTCTTCGATTACCGCAACGGCGCCATCGCCGTCACCGAAGGGACGTGGCTCGCCGGCCGCGAGGGCCCGGCCGCGATGATCATGCCCGCCGACCCCAAGGTCGGCGATGTGTACCGGACCGAGAACGCCCCGGGAATCGTGTTCGAAGAGGTCACAGTGAAGTCCATCGGAAACACCGTTGCGGGCCCGCGAGGGCCGGTCGAAGGCGGAATGATTGGCGCAGAGTTGCACTCCGACGGGACCAGCGAGGACAAGATCTTCGCACCAGGCTACGGCGAGTTCCGGACCGCCGGCGGCGGCGACCTCGAGGCGCTGGCTCTCGCCGTCCCCACGGACGCGCTACCGGAATCAATGCCGGCGGAGCTTGCGTCCCTGGCAGAGAGCGCCGAGGGGATCCTGGAGCTGGCCCGCATCGGAGACTGGGAGGGCGCCTCGGTCACGGTCACGCACATGAATGAGGCCTGGAAAACGCTGCATGCAGCCAATCCGCCGCCAATGATCGCCGCCCGGCTCGGCGAGGGCTTGGACGCACTGACGCGCTCGGTCAAGGGCCAAAAGCCTGCACGGACCGCCCAGAAGGCCATCGATGTAACGCAATCCGTCCTCGATCTCGAGCTGCTCTACCGGCCCCCCACCAAGATCGACACAGCCCGGTTTTACCTCTGGACGCAGCAACTGCGCGTCCATGCCGCCGCGAAGGACCTGGCCGGCGTGACCGGGGACGTGGCCGTGCTCGAGTGGATCCGCGACCGGATCTCGCACACCCTCGATGCCGCCGGCCGAAGCGAGATCGAGTCCCGCCTTCGCGCGCTCAGGGCAGCAACCGATGCCAGGAACCTTGCGGCCGCGGCCGACCACGCAGCGCGAATGGGCGCACGGTTGCGGGCCCTCACCGACGGCTGAGGAGGGATTGGCGGAACGTTCGCTCGTCGTAAAGAAGCTGGGGCGGGAGGATTCGAACCTCCGATCACGGGACCAAAACCCGCTGCCTTACCACTTGGCTACGCCCCAGTGCCACGCGAAGTCTAGAACGACGCTCGCCGCACTCAGCGCCGGTCGAGGAAGAGCAAGACCACGATCACGAGAGCGAAGACGGCGATCGTGACGATCGCGATAGTCGTGGCCAGGACGAGCAGGAGCGGGATCAGCACCGGCACCGTCTGGGAGAGAGCAGCCGTCCAGGCCACCTGGCGAATGGCGGGGTTCTTGACCTTCCGCCGCACGACGAGGTAGAGCGCGAACACGAGCGTCGCGATGCCGATCGCCAGGAACCACGACAGGACGTTCGCGACGATGAGGATCGTCTCGACCACCGCGATCCCGAGCGCGATCCGGAAACGGTTGGCCCTGAACCACCTGGTTTTTCGCGTCGTTCCGTGCTCCAGAACGGGATAGCCCGTCATGGAGCCGAAGCTACCAGACCGGCACCGTCACCCAGGACCGCGCCCGCCGTGCAATTCTCCGTGCCGCCGCGCGCGCCTGCGCCCGATGGCTGAAGACGCCGTACACGGCCGGGCCCGCACCGCTGACGTCCGCCCGTAGGGCGCCCGCCGCGCGGAGCTCCTCTGCGATGTCGCCGCCTCCGGCCGCCGGGGCCAGGTCGTTGGGCGGGAAAGCCGCAAAGTCGCGCGGACGCCGGCAGCTCTCGAGCGCATCGAGGAGGGCAAGGCGACGAGCCTCGAAGCCGGGTCCGCCCCCGAGGTCGTCGAAGCGCCGGTAGACCGCCGCGGTCGATTGCTTCGGAGCGCGAAGGGGCATGGCGACGACAATCCAGTAGTCCTGCGGTAGATCGAGGCGCTGGAGCCGCTCGCCAGCCCCCCCGGCGAGCTTCGGCCCGGGCTGGAGAAAGAAAGGAACATCGGAGCCGACGCCCGCGGCGAGCTCGGCGAGAGCGGCCCCGACCAGCGGCACGGTGAGGGTCTGATTCGCGAGGACAAGAGCAGCGGCTGCGTCGGCGCTGCCGCCCCCGAGTCCCGCGGCGACCGGAATCCGCTTCTCGATCCGGACCCGCCAGCTTGGCTCGACCCCGGCCGCCGCCGCCAGCCGCTCGAGCGCCAGAGAGACCAGCGTGTCGTCGGCGAACCCCCGCACCGAGAAGGACTCGTCAGGCTCGAGGCTCAACCGGTCAACGAGGTCGATCCGTTGCATGACCGTCGCCACCTCGTGGTAGCCGTCCGGGCGGGCTTCGCCCACGATCAGTGCGAGGTTGATCTTCGCGGGAACGACAACGCGGGTCACGGCGGGGCGAGCCGCTCGGCGAGCGAAACGAACTCCTCAGGGTCGAGCGCCTCGGCACGGATGCCCGCGGGGCGGCCGATCACCTCGAGCGCCGCCACACTCTCCGCCCTCGTGGCGAGACCGGCGAGCTCGAGCGAGTTCGCGAACGTCTTCCGCCGATAGGCGAAGGAACCCTGGACGAGCCGCTTGAGAGCGCCGTACTCCGGGCCCCACTTGCGCGTCCGCTCGAACGCGACCAGGGTGGAGTCCACGTTCGGCGGCGGACGGAAGACCGTCCGCGCGACCGGGTGGGTGCCGGTCCGCGCTGCGGTCAGCCGGATGAGCACCGAGACGGCGCCGTAGCTCCGCGTCCCCGGCTCGGCGAAGAACCGGTCGGCGACCTCACGCTGCACCATCACGCACCAGCGCTCGACCAGCGGCAGGCCGTCCAGGGACTCGACCACGACGGGGGTCGCGACCTGGTACGGAAGGTTCGCAACGAGCTTGGTGGCCGGAGGTTCGAGCGCCGCCAGCGGGAGCGCCAGCGCATCCCCGAAGACGAGATCGACGTTCCCGTTCCCTGCAACGGCGTCCCGGAGGTGCGGTTCGAGGCTCCGATCGAGCTCGATCGCGTGGACATGAGCGACCCGGTCCGCCAAGTAGCGCGTCAGAACGCCGAGCCCGGCGCCGATCTCGAGGACGACGTCCGCCGGGGAGAGTGCCGCGAGGCGGCCGGCAACTCCGAGGATGTTGTCGTCGATGAGGAAGTGCTGGCCGAGCTCGCGGTTCGGCGTCACGGCATAGCGGCTCATGGAAGCTCGAAGGCGTCCGCCGCGTTCGACTCGATCTGCCGGCTGAGCTCCTCGACGTCCTCTCCTCGCGCCTCGGCGAGCATCGTGTATGTGTGGACGACGTTGGCCGGCTCGTTCGGGCGTCCCCGCATCG
>DATLQD010000109.1:0-15731 GCA_035535315.1 Gaiellaceae bacterium | reverse complement strand
TCGACCGCCCAGCCCAGCCCTGCCTCCCACGGCGAGACCATGGGGTCGTACTCGATGCCGCCGATGATGAAGCCTCCCTCGATCCGGAAGAGGTCGAGCGCCACCATCCCGATCAGCTTCATGCCCTGGGGCTCGAGCGCTTCGAGGAGCGCATCCCAGAGCTCGAGGGCGCGGTCGCGTTCGACCCAGAGCTCATACCCGAGCTCGGCCGTGTACCCGAGGCGCGTCATGAAGACCGGGATGCCCGCGATCGACACGTCTTCGCGGAACGTGTAGTACGGGAAGGCCTCGTTCGAGAGGTCCGCGTCGGTGAGGCCCTGGAGCATCTCGCGGCTCTTCGGCCCTTGAAGGCAGAGGTGTGGCATGGCGTCCGTGAACTCACGGACCTCGATGCCCTCCGGCGCCTGGTCGCGAAAGATGCCGTAGTCGGCGTCGTTCGCGCCGCAAAAGCGGATCCGGTCCGGCGAGCGCATCAGGACCGTGCAATCGTCCACCATCTTCCCGTTTTCGTCGGTCAGGGGCCCGTAGGCGATCTGCCCCTGGCCGAGCTTCGAGACGTCGCGAGCGACGATCGTGTTCACGTAGCCCTGTGCCCCCGGGCCCTCGATGTCGACCTTCCTCAGCATGGTGAAGTCCATGAGGCCGGCGGCTTCGCGGACGGCGCGGTATTCCTCCTCCGTGTCGGTGACGACCAGCGGCGCCCAGTAACCGAAGAGATCCATCCACTGGTCGGTCAGCGCCTCGAGGCGCGGGTAGAACGCAGTCTCCTTGCTCATGCTGTCTCCGTTTCGTCCGTCGGGGCTATGACCGCGGCAGGCTCCCGCGCCGGCCGCCCCGGCCCGAGGTCGAGAGACTCGAGCACGAGCTCAGAGAGCTCGCGCAGCTCGATCTCTCCCTGGTGGCCGGAGGTCTTGATCGCGTCCTCGTACATCGTTACGTCCTTCGGGCAGGCGACCACGAAATAGTCGAGGCCTCCGAGCGCGACTGCCTCGTCGATCCGCTGCTCGCTCGGCCTGCGTGCGCCCTCCGCCTTCAGTTCCTTCATCCAGATCCGACCACCGCCCGCGCCGCAGCAGAAGGAGTTGTCGCGATTCCGAGGCATCTCGACCAGCTCGATGCCGAGCGCCGCGAGGAGCCGGCGGGGAGCGTCGTAGACACCGTTGTAGCGGCCGAGCGTGCAGGGGTCGTGGTAGGTGACCCGGTACCCGAGCCCGCTGGGCCGTAAGCGTCCAGCCTCGATCAGCTCGAGGAGGAGCTGGGAGTGGTGAACGACCTCCCAGCTCCCGCCGAAGTCGGGATACTCGTTCCGCAGCGTGTGGAATGTATGGGGATCCGAGGAGAAGATCCTGTCGAAGCTGCAGCCCGAGATCGTCTTCACGTTCTCCTCCGCGAGCGAGGCGTAGAGTCCCTCCTCGCCCGCGCGGCGAACGTCGCAGCCGCCGGTCTTCTCCGCGTCGAAGAGAATCCCGAAGTCGACGCCCGCGTGGTGGAGGATCCGAGCGAGTGCCTGCGTGTTCCGCTGGTTCCGTGGGTCGAAGGACGCGTAGTCGCCAACGAACCACAGGTGCTCCGCGGCCTCTTTGCGGATGTCCTTCACGTCGAAGTCGAGCTCGCGGGTCCAGCGGGCACGCTTGCGCTTCGCCTCCCCGAAGGAGTTGCCCGACGTGTAGATGGTCTCGAACGTCTGCTGGAGCATGGAGTCCATCTCGCCCTGCTCGACGAGCCGCCTCCGCATCTGATTGATGATCGGAACATGCTCGATCCCGACCGGGCAAATCTCGACGCACGCCATGCATTGCATGCACGACCAGAGGGTCTCCGGCCGGATCGGGTCGCCGAGGATCGAGCCCCTCTCCTCGTAGAGCGGCTCGATGTGGAGCGAGTGGCGGATGCCGATCGATCCCTCCGCGTACTCGCGCAGGTCGAGCACGAGGTCGCGGGGTGACAGCGGGTAGCCCGAGTTCGTCGCCGGACAGGCGGCATGGCACTTGCCGCACTTGGTGCAGGCATCGAGGTTCACGAGGTGCTTCCACGAGAGGTCGTCGATGAGCCCGTAGCCGACCTCCTCGGGCTTGGCGTTGGTTGGGAGCGGCGGGAGCTTCTTGCCGGCGGTGTCGTCCCGAAGGGCGACCGCGGCCGGGCCGGTCAGCATGTGTACGGCCTTCGTGAACGGAATCGAGGCGACGAAGGCGAGCGCGGTGATCCCGTGAACCCACCACTGCGCGAAATGCGCGGTCTGGGCCGCGTCGCCGGTCAGCCCGAGGCTCCGGAAGCCCTGGCCGGCGGCCCAGCCGAGCGGAGACCAGACCTCGAAGGCAGGGTCGAGCTCGGCGATCCGGAAGGATTCGAGGAGGAAGCCGGTCAGGGCGAGGAAGAAGAGGATCCCGAGGAAAAGCCAGTCGCCGATCACGTAGGGCTTGCGGTCGTACTCCCCTTCCGCGCGGTCGGGCCGCCAGTAGTCGAGGCGGAACGGCCGCAGGACACCGCGCTTCACCGCCATGATCGCGAGCCCGACGATCAGCGCGGCGCCGAATACATCCAGGAAGAGCGAGTAGCCGAGGTAGAACCAGCCCTCGAAGAAGTGGAAGTCGAGGATCGGTCCTGCGAAGTCGTCCTGGAACGCCAGGATGGCCGTGCCCGCAAAGAGCACCATGAACCCGTAGAAGATGAGCAGGTGGCCGAGTCCGGCCGCGGGATCACGCTTGCGGATCCAGGAGTGGGTGACGACCACCTCTGTGACCCGTTGCAGGCGCCGCTTCGGCTCGTCGACCTTGAAGGCGCCGCGCCCTCGGCGGTACTTGAGCGCCAGCTTCACGGCGCCCCAGAAGAAGATCGCCGTCGACACGACGATCAGGACGTACCAGAGGACGATCTGCCAGGTGTCGAGGTTCGCGAAGGTCTCGCGCGTCTCGGTGGCGGCTGCCAACACTAGGGGAAGGCTAGAACAGCTTCTCGAGCTCGTCCGCGACCTCGAAGAGGTCGGCGACCGCCCCGTAGTGAGCGACGTTGAAGATCGCCGCCTCGGGATCCGTGTTCACGGCGATGATCGTCCCCGCCGTCTTCATGCCCGCGAGGTGCTGCACCGCGCCGGAGATCCCGAGGGCCAGGTACACCTTCGGCTTCACGGTCTTCCCGGACTGGCCGACCTGACGCGCGTTCGTCATCCAGCCGGCGTCGACGATGGGACGGGAGACCGAGAGCGTGGCGCCCATCCTGTCGGCGAGCTCCTCGAACTGCCCGATGGCGTCCTTCTCGCCGACGCCGCGGCCGATCGAGAGGAGGAATTCGGCGGTCGTGATGTCCACGTCCCCCTGCTCGACCTCCTCGAAGTCGACGTGCCGTGCGCGCGACTCGACGGAAGGCGCGGAGATCTCCGTCACGCTTGCCGAGCCGGAGCCCTCGGCGGGAGCCCACGAGGTCGGCCGGAGGAGGAGCATGACGCAGTCCTTGCCCGGGAACTCGAGCTCGGCGTTGACCTTGGCGCCGTAGTACGACCTCTGTGCGACCAGGGAACTACCCTCCGAGCTGACGGCGAAGATATCCGAGGCATACCCGAGCCCCAGCTTCGTGGCGACCGCGGGCGCGAAGTCCATGCTGTTCACGGTGAAGCCGAGCAGGACGGCATCCGGCTTCCGCTCCGCGATCACCGCCTCGAGGGCCGCCTGGTAGACGTCGTTCTCGAACTCCTCGGCCTCGACGGCAACGGTGACGATCTCGTCGACGCCCGCGACGTCGACCTGGCCGGTGAGAGCCGACGGGTTCTTCGCGATCACGACGGCGGTGACCGGGCCGCCGACGTCTTTCGCCGCCGTCACGAGCTCGAGCGTTACCGGCCGTACCTGGCCACGGAGGTGCTCCGCGACGACGAGGACGCCCGCCATCAGGTCAGCCGCTCCTTGACGATCTCCGCGATCCGTTGGGCAACCGCCTCCGGGCTCCCGTTCAGCATCTCGGCTCCCTCGCCCTTCGCCGGGACGAACATGCGGCGCACGTGCGCGGCCGGCTCGCCGAGGTCGCCGGGCTCGACTTCCTCAATCTCCTTCTGCTCGGCCTGCTTGATGGCGCGAAGGGTCGCGTACCGGGGCTCGTTGATCCCGGTCTGGATCGTGAGCACGGCCGGGGTGTCCGCCTCGACGACGTCGACCAGACCGCCTTCCAGCTCGCGGCTCACGCGGGCCTTCTTCGCATCGTGGTCGTAGTCGAGCTCCCGGACGACAGCCACGCGCGGAAGGCCGAGCAGCTCGGCCAGCGCCACGCCCGTGGTCGCCTGGACCGCGTCCGCGGACTGGACGCCGCAGAAGACGAGGTCAGGCTGCTCCTTCTCGACCACCTGGGCGAGCGCTCGTGCAACCGAGATCGGATCGCGATCTGCGATGCCCTCAATCGAGATGCGAACGCCGCGATCGGCTCCCATCGCGAGGCAGCGTCGCATCGCCTCCTCCGCATCCTCGTCGCCGGCGGTGACGACCACTACCTCGCCCTCCCCGCCGAGGCGCTCCCGAATCTGGAGCGCCTCCTCGGTTGCGAAGGTGTCCCATTCGTTCAGGGCGAACTCGAGGTAGTCGGGGTCGACGCTCCGCCCGTCGTCGGTGAACTCGACCTCGTCTCCGAGCATCGCCACCTGCTTCGCGCAGACGACGATCTTCATCGAGCCTCGACCCCCCGTGGCGGCACTACTAGATCGCCGCGCCCGTCAGCGAGCCCGCCTCCTCGCGCTCGATCACCCGCCGCTCGCGGATGAAGGGCTTCGGCGTCGCCGGATCGTCCGAGTCGATCTCGCGCGCGAGTCGATGCCCGGAGAACACGCAGTCCGCCGTGAGGCGCGGAGCCTCGCAGTCGCCGATCCGATACAGGCCGGTGATGCCCTCGGCGTTCAGCGCATCCAGGCCGATCCGGTCCTTCAGCTCGCGGAAGAGCGCCTCGTTCGAGCGGCGCTGAGTCACGAGCACGACCGCGTCCACGCCCCAATCGGTCAGATGCTCCTCGTCGAAGACGTGCGCGGAGGTGACCTTGCCCTGCTCCATCTGGGTCGGGATCTGGTACGTGACCATCTCGACCTTTAGCTTGTGGAGCTTCCGGTGCATGTTCGGGGCCTCGAGCGTGAAGTGCATGTACGGCCCGATGTGCCCGAGGTGGGTCATGAGCGTCACTTGCTTGCCGTCGAGAGCGAGCTTCTCCGCCAATGAAGGGCCCATGTAGTAGCCGTCGTCGTCGACGATCAGCACCTTGTCGCCGGGCACCTCTTTCCCGTCACGCATGATCTGCTCGGGCGTCAGGCACCAGGGCTGGCTGGCGTCCGCCCCCGGGATCGTGTCGTGTGTGCAGCCGTTCAAGCCGTCGGTCGCCCAGTACGCGCCCGTCGCGACGACCACGATCTCGGCGCCGTAGTCCTTGACGCCGTCTGCGTCGAGCTCGGTGTTCGGGATGAACTCGACGTTCTTCAGCTTGTCGATCTGGATGCGGCGATAGTTGACGACGCGAGCCCATTCGCCGAGTCCGGGGAGCTGCGGGACCCAACGCATGATCCCGCCCATGTCGTCCTGTGCTTCGACAAGGTGAACGCGGCGCATGCCTCGCTTCCCGAGCACCATCGCGCACTCCATGCCGGCCGGGCCCGAGCCGACCACGAGCACGTCGTTGTCGGCGTTCTCTGCACGCGAGAACTTCTCCGGGTGCCACCCGCGGCGGTACTCCTCGCCCGCGGTCGCGTTCTGCGTGCAGATCAACGGCGGGCCGCCGATCTCCCAGCGGGAAATGCAGATGTTGCAGCCGATGCACTCGCGGATGTCGTCGAGCCGCCCCTCGTCGATCTTCTTCGGGAGGAACGGATCGGAGATGGACGGCCGGCAGGTCGCGATGATGTCGAGACAGCCGGACTCGATCGCCTCGACCATCATGTTCGGGTCGACGAAGCGGCCGACGCCCAGCACCGGCTT
The DNA here is from genome assembly GCA_035535315.1 of Gaiellaceae bacterium. Classification (GTDB taxonomy): domain Bacteria; phylum Actinomycetota; class Thermoleophilia; order Gaiellales; family Gaiellaceae; genus DASQGA01. Next base: position 9,795 of record DATLQD010000109.1, on the reverse strand, counting down.
CTTTGCGACTTCCTTGATCCGCTTCTGCCAGGGAAGTAGGCGCCCAGAGGGGTAGAAGCGGGAAGGTGTGGCGTCCTCGCCCCACTCGGAGATGCCCGAGACGTTGATGTCCCAGACGTCCACGATGTCGTCGCACATCTCGACGAACGGGACGCAGTCGCGCTCGAGCTGGGTCCCGGGCTCGCCCATGAACATGTCCGTCGACATGCGGACGCAGATCGCGCAGGTATCGCCCACGGCTTCCTTGACCTGTTCGATCGTCTCGCGCCAGAAGCGGGCGCGGTTCTCGAAGGAGCCGCCGTACTCGTCAGTGCGCTTGTTGTAGTAGGGGGTGAGGAACTGCTGCGGCAGGTAGGAGTGCGACCCGTAGACGTAGACGATGTCGAATCCTGCGGTGCGTGCCCGCTTGGCTGCCGCGACGTAGAGGCCCTGAACCTCACGGATGTCGTCCTTGTCCATCTCTTTGCAGTACGTCAGGTGCTCGAAGTCGCTCGGGATCTGTGAGGGACCCCGAGGAACGGCGCGGGTCTCCATGCACGGAGCGTGCGGGCCGCCGTACCAGAGCTCGCAGGCCGCGAGAGCGCCGTGCTCATGGAGCATGTCGCACATGACCGAGAGGTTCTTGATGTCGTCGTCGTCCCAGATCCGGGCCGAGACCCGATGCGTGTCGTCGGATTCCGGGGAGATCGAGCAATACTCGGTACAGCACGCGCCGTAGCCGCCCTCCGCCTTCATCGCCCGGAAGTACGCCTGGTTCAGAGGTTTCTCGGAGCCGAATCCGTTGCAGTGGGGGATCTGGTAGAAGCGATTCTTCATCGTCACCGGGCCGAGCTGGATCGGCTCGAAGAGGATGTCGTGCCTCGGATCACGCGCCATTTCTGCAGGCCTCCTAGGTTCGGGCGAAGGCACGATTCTTTCTCTCCTGGCCCGGACTTGCAAGCTGCATGAAAGGCCACAAGCGGCGTTGTAGGGTCTCCTGGATTCGATCGGAGGAGGACGCTCGTATGGCGGAGGAATACGACTACGTGATCGTCGGCGGCGGATCTGCCGGAGCGGTGGTCGCGGCGCGGCTCGCCGAGGACGCCGGCGTCAGCGTCTGCCTGCTCGAAGCAGGCCCTTCGGACGAGGGCAAGCCCGAGATTCTCGAGCTCCCCCGCTGGCCCGAGCTCCTGCAGTCGGAGTACGACTACGACTACGCCATGGAGGCCCAGGAGCGCGGTAACAGCGACATCCGCCACAGCCGCGCACGGGTCCTCGGTGGTTGTAGCTCCCACAACATTTGCCAGGCCTGGCGGGCCCCCGACTACGACCTTCGCGCCTGGGAGGCCGGCGGGGCGGCCGGCTGGGGGCCGGAGGGGACGCGCCGCTACTACGACCGCGTCCTCGAGCGGACCGGACTCGAGCACGACTCGCCGGACAACGATGCCGCCGCGGCCTTCATCGAGGCGTGTAAGCAGGCCGGCTACCCCGAGCACACCTGGGACGCCGACGGCGGCCGGGAAGGCACGGGCTGGGTGCCCGTGAATGCGAAGGGCAAGCTGCGACGGTCGAGCTCCGTCTCGTACCTGCACCCTCTCTCGGGGGTCCCTCAGAATCTCGACGTCAGGACGGAGGTGCAGGCGCTTCGCATCCTGCTGGACGAGGAAGGGAGCGCCTCAGGCGTCGAGACATCCGACGGCGAGGTGTCGGCCCGGCGCGAGGTGATCGTCTGCGCGGGTGTCTTCGACTCGCCGAAGCTGCTCCTCCTTTCGGGGATCGGCCCCGCCGGACAGTTGGGCGACCTCGGCATCCAGGTTCGGGCCGACCTGCCGGTAGGCGAGCATCTGATTGACCATCCGGAGGGAGTCGTCATTTACCGGACGACACGGCCGATCCGTCAGCCCTCGACCACGTGGTGCGATGCGGTGCTCCTGGCCAAGGCGCCGGGCTACGAGTCGGAGGGCCCGGATCTCATGCTGTGGTTCTTCTCGGGCCACTTCGAAGAGTTCACGACGAAGGCAGGCGAGGTCGACGAGATGACGGCCTTCTCACTCGGGCCGGACGTGACGCATCCGCGGAGCGAGGGCACCGTCACCCTCCGCTCGACCGACCCTTCGGACCCGCCGCGGATCGACCCCCGCTACTTCACCGATCCCGAGGGCTACGACGAGCGGACGGTGCTCGAGGGCGTCAAGCTGGCCCGGCGAATCGCCGAGCAACCCGCGCTCGCGGACTGGATCGAGCGGGAGCTCCAGCCCGGGCCGGAGGTGACGAGCGACGACGAGTTGATGGCGTACGCACGGGCGACCGCGTACACGGCGTTCCACCCGGCCGGAACGTGCAAGATGGGCGCTCCGGACGATCCACGCGCGGTGGTCGATCCCGAGCTTCGCGTGCGCGGAGTCAGACGACTGCGCGTCGCGGACGGGTCGATCATCCCGAGCATGATCGGGGTCAACATCAACATCACCTGCATGATGATCGGCGAGAAGTGCGCCGACCTCGTCAAGGCCGGCTGAGCCTATTCGTTCGTCCAGACGAGGCAGGGCGCGTCCTCGCGAATGCGCTTGACCGCCTTGCGGAAGAAACGCTTCCCCAGGTCCCTCGGGTTCGGCCCGAAGACGAGCAGGCCGATCTGCTCGGTCTTTGCCACCTCCAACGCGATCTTCACCGGCCTCGGATTGTGGAACGCGAGCTGCGTGGTTGTCACTCCGCGCGCGCGTGCCCTTCGCGCGACGGCGTCGAGGTGCTTGCGGTTCAGCTGTTCGGCGTACTGGCGCGCGACGTGGCCGACGTAGTTTCGGTACTCGAGCGGGATTGCGTCGCAGATGTAGAGCTCTGCGCCCGTCTGCGCCGCCGACTCGATGGCGAACGCGATCGCCGGCTCCTCGAGCTCGACATTCAGGGTCAGGAGCATCACCGGACGGACGTTGCGCGCGACCGGGCCCGCTGCGGGAGGAGCCGGGCGGTCGAGCGTCCCGCGCGTCACTCCTTCGACGCCTCCAGCTCGAGCGTCGGCAGCTCTCCCGGCGAGGGGACGTAGCGCCGCATGAACCACCGGCGGATGTACCAGAACCAGAGCATGCCGGCGATGGGGACGGTGATCGCCGCCGCCCAGAAGCCCCAGGTGAAGAACGCGCCGAGGCCGGCGGCGAGGAGGAAGATCGCGCCCACCCGCACGTAGAGCCTCGCCTTGGCCTGGTGCTCCCGCACCTGGGGAAAGCTGCTATCGGGAACCTTCGACGTGTCGAAGCGGCGCCCGCACGGGCACTCGACGAGATCCCCGAGGTTCGCCTTGTGGGTCTCGCCGCACTCGCACCGGACGGTGATGGGAATGGCCACGCGACTCTCTCGACGATTGTAGACCCGGAACGACGAGGGGCGGGTCGACCCCGCCCCTCGGTTCCGATTACGGTTTCTTGCGCTAGCTCGCGACTGCGGGAGCCGGGGTGCCGCGGCCGGCGGCGGCCGCCCCGTCGATCGCCTCCTGCGTCGGCTGCTCGTCGCTCGGGTCAGACCAGTGCACAGGCTTGCCCCACTGGCGCTGGGCGATGATGTAGCCGATCACCCCGGCCAGGAGCACTCCAAGGCCGACGGCGACGATCTCCGGGACGCGTGCCGTCGCGCTCGGGACAGGCCCCTCGCCCGCGAGGAACGCAGCGTACTCGTCACTCAGGTAGTCGAAGCCGTACCCCGTGTACTTCAGGCCGTACAGCCCGAAGATGATGAAGAGCGCGTTCGCCGCGCAGAAGATGCCGGCCAGCCACATCCACGGTTTCGCAAGCTTGATCGGACGTGGCCAGTTCGGGCGGTCCCTGCGCAAGAGCAGTACGCCGGACAGGGCGATCACGTGCGAGAGCATGTAGCCGAGATTGCCCGCCGCGAGGATGAAGTAGATGTTCTGGAAGTAGAGGAGCAGGCCGATGTTCAGCAGCATGTCGACCGTCATGGCCCGGCCGGGCACGTTGCGCTTGTTCAGGACGCCGAGCTGCTTGATCGTCATCTTCTCCTCGGAGAGGGCGTAGAGCGCCCGCGAGCCGTCCATCGTGGCCGTGTTCATGGAGAGGAGGAGGCCGCCGCAGAGGCAGACGACAAGGAATTTCCCGAAGCCCGCCCCCGCGATCGAGTTAACGACGTCGGTCAGCCAGACGACCCCCGTCAGGTCGTTGAAGAGGCCGTCGTAGCCGATCGTCCCGATGACGACGATCGGGAGCATGATGGACAGGACGACGTTGAGGGCTCCCACCGAGGTGAGGGCCTTGCGGGTGTCGTTCGCCGTGTCCTTGTACTCCGGCGCAAACGTTGCCCCGGCCTCCGGTCCGTACGTCGACCAGCCGAGGATGTAGAGCCAGACCATGATCATCACGAACTGGTTGAAGAACGTGGCCGAATCGCCGTAGAACTCGACGTTCGCCGCGACGAAGTTCGAGTTGATCTCGTGGTTGGAGAAGTCGCCGGTGATGAAGCCCCCGATGGCGATCACGAGGATCGGGAGGATCATCAGGGCCCCGACGACGTAGCTGAGCCCGACCGCGGGACGCATCCCGCGGATGTTGAAGATCCAGCAGAGAACGATGCACATGACCCCGATCAGCTGCGCCCACCCGAGGGGCTGGATGATCGGCGGGTTGTAGATCCTGGTCGCGAGGTAGCCGCCGCCTCCGAACTCGGCGAGCAGCAGGTATCCGATCAGGCTTCCGTAGATCGCTAGCACGCTCGACCACGCGAACCAGTAGCCGAAGACGGCGATCGGGCCCGCGAAGGAGAAGTGCTTGCGCCAGCCCTCCCGCGCGTAGACCGACAACCCTCCCGGCTTGTCCGGGAACATGGCGGCGGGCTCGCAGTAGATGTAGGCCTGGATCGCGCCGATGCAGGCCGAGATGACCCAGAGGATGATGGCCACCTGGCCGCCGAGCGCGATGATCGAGCCCCAGAGGCCGATCAGGAGGAAGCCCGGATTGGCGAGACCGATGACGAAGCCGTCCCACCACCGAATCGTCTTGAGCAGACGACGTTCGTCTACCGCTACCTCAGCCATACACCCTCCTCCGCAGTTCGGCGTTCGTGAGATCCGTGACCGTAACACTCTCGGAGATCGACTTCAATTGGGCGTATCATCGCGACCAATACGGACGGAAAAGGAGGCGCGATGGCGGTCGCGACGCGTGAGAGCACGTTCATCGGCGGCGCATGGGTTTCAGGCGACGGCGAGGAGATCGAGGTCCGGAGCCCCGCGAGCGGCGAGCTCCTGGGATCGGTCACGGGCTCCACGCCCGCCCAGGTAGACGCAGCGGTGAGGGCGGCCGCGGACGCCTTCCCGGCCTGGCGCCGGGTCTCGCTGCTCGAGCGAGTGGACCTCTGCCGCCGGGCGTTCACGATCTGCATGGAGCGGGCCGAGGACATCGCTCAGACGATCAGCCGTGAGGTCGGCAAGACGATCCGCGAGTCGCGCGAGGAGATGATCGAGTACACGGCCGACCACTTCAGGCGCGCCGCCGAGGACGTCCTGCGCCACGCCGGGCAGGTGCTGCCCTCGACGCAGGAGCGGACGAACGACAAGCGCATCGTCGTCGTGCAGGAGCCGATCGGGGTCGTGGCCGCGATCTCGCCCTGGAACTTCCCGGTCGACATCGCCGGGATCCCGATCGTGTACGGCCTCGCGGTGGGCTGCACGGTCGTCTGGAAGCCGTCCGAGCAAGCGCCGCTCTGCGCCAACATGTTCGCCGAGGTGCTCGCGGACGCCGGCTTCCCGGCCGGAACGGTCAACGTCGTCCACGGAGGCGGCGAGACCGGCTCGGCCCTCGTTCGCCACCCGGACGTCGCCTCAGTCGTCTTCACCGGCTCCACGCGGACCGGCGAGCAGGTCGCCCGCGATGCGGGAATCAAGAACCGGGTGCTCGAGCTGGGCGGCAACGGTCCCCAGATCGTCCTCGCCGACGCGAACCTCGAGAAGGCAGCCGACGCTGCGATCGTCGGATGCTTCTACCTCGCCGGCCAATGCTGCACCGCAGCGGAGCGCATCCTCGTTCACGAGTCCGTCAAGGACGAGTTCGTGGCGGCGCTCGTCGAGCGCACGAAGGCGCTCCGAGTCGGGGATCCGCTCGACGAGGAGACGGACATGGGTCCGCTCTGCACGTCGGAGGTGCTGGAGCGGACGCGCGAGCACATCGAGGACGCCGTGGCGAAGGGGGCCCGGATCGTGGTCGGCGGCGGCCACGAGGGCGCCTACCACGAGCCGACCGTGCTCGACGGCGTGACGAGCGAGATGCGGATCGCCCGCGAGGAGACCTTCGGGCCCGTGGCCCCGATCATGACCTTCCACGAGCTGGACGAGGCGCTCGCGATCGCGAACGAGACGGAGTACGGCCTGACCGCTGCGGTCTTCACGCGCTCCCTTCACGACGCCTGGCACGCGGCCGAGGAGCTACGGCACGGAACCGTCCACATCAACGAGACGACGAATTACTGGGATCAGCTGGCGCCGTTCGGCGGGGCGAAGGCCTCGGGAGCGGGCCGGGAGCTCGCCGGCTGGATCATCGACGCGCTCACCGAGACGAAGCAGATCACGTTCGACCTGGGCGACTGACGCTCTTTGCGAGCTCCTAGGCGAAGGCCGGCATCACCTCGTCGGCGATGAGCTGGAGCTGGCCCTGGACGTCGGGGACGTCCACGTCCTTGCCGGTGAACGCCTTCAGGATCGCCGGGTCGGTGATGCAGAGAATCATGTGATTGACCCCTGCCGACTCGATCTCCTTGATCTTCGCTACGCACTCCTCGGGCGTGCCCGCGATCGAGAGCTTGTCGGCGATCTCCGGCGTCGTCAGCTCGTAGGCTTTGTCGAGCTCACCTCTCCCCAGCGCCTCGATGATCACCTTGGTCTCGGCGGGATCGATCCCGTGGCGCTCGAGCTGCTCGTCCGGGTGCGCGGAGAGGTAGAAGGCGACGATCGTCCGAGCGGCCTTCTTTGCCTCGACGGAATCCGGCGCGCAGGTGGCCACGCACCAGGCGCCGATGTCGAGCTTGCGCCAGTCCCGTCCAGCCTTCTCAGCCCCGATCTTGACGTGCTCGACCAGGTAGTCGTAGGCCTCCTTCGAGTAGCTGAGCGCGTGGTGGACGCCGTCGGAGACCTCGCCGGCGAGCTCGAAGGACTTCGGTCCGCGCATCGCCCCGATCATGAGCGGGAGGCGCTCCTGCACCGGCCGCGCGAAGGTGAAGAGCCCGCTGTACTTGTAGAACTCGCCGTCGAAGGTGATCGCGCCGTCGTCCAGGAACGTGCGCATGACGTGATGCGCCTCCTTGACCCGGGAGAACGACTTGATTTTCGTCCAGTCCACCCCGTACTGGGCCAGCAGCCCGAAGTTGCCGATGGAGAAGACGCCTTCCGCCCGGCCGCCCGTGAGCTCGTCCAGGCTCGCGAGCGCCTGGCAGAGCAGCGTCGGCTCCCTGAGCCAGATCCCCGACACACTCGGACCAAAGTGGATTCTCTCCGTCTTGTCGGCGGCCGCGGCAAAGAGAACCCAGAGGTCCTTGTGCCAGGTCTCGTCCGCCGCGTAACAGGCGTGGTACCCGAGCTCGTCCGCCTTCTTGATCATCTCGAGGGAGTCGACGAGCGGGTAGTCGAGAAGCGTCGCGTAGCTGAACTTCATGTCAGTTGCCCTCCTCGGCTTCGATTTCGGCTAGAAGCTCATCACCCGAGACGACCGAGTCAGCGAAATGGTCGTGCATCCAGGCCAGGTGCTCCCAGCGGCTGTCGACGATGCGGTGCGTGTCCCAGGCCGGAATCTCCTGCTGGGGCGCATGTTCGGACATCAGAGCGGGGTCGACTTCGTAGATGTGGTCGAAGCGCATGACAACGTCGTCCTTCACGCGCTTCGCGTCGGGCGGCTTCTGCGCGGCCAGCCTGAAACCGATCACTCGTTTCCCTCCTCGTAGGCCTGGTCGAGCAGATACTTGCCAGGGTTCATCACGTTCAGCGGGTCAAGTGCCCGTTTGAGCTTCTTCATCACCTCGAAGCCGCCGCCCAGCTCGACGGGGACGAGGTCGACTTCCCCCTCGCGGCACGAGCCGTGGCACGCCGAGATCGAGCCGCCGTGCTCGATCGCGACACGGGCAATCTCGCGCTTCGCGTCCACCCACACGGCCCAGCTCTCGTCGTCCCATTGCATCTCCCAGATGCCGATGTCGATCTCGGTGAGATAGTCGCCCCAGGGCTTGAACGCTCCATTCGTGTAGGCGAACATGCCCCAGTCGTCGAACATGTCGAATCGCTCGCGCAGCCCGGCGGCGATCGCGTGCCACTTCTCCCGGACGGCCGGGAGCTGCGAGTAGGGGATCGACGCGTCCTCGCAATGCCAGCTCATCGGCGCGACTTGGCCGTCTCGAGCGCGGCCGTGGAGCGGCGTCGCGTAGCGGTCGTGGCGCGACGCCCAGTCACCCTGGGAGATCTCGTCGCCCAGGTACTCGCCACCAGAAGCCTTCCCGATCCTGAGCATGCGCTTGGCCGAGGCCCTCACCTCGTCGTCGTTGCCGTACATGGCGAGCGCCACGACGGCCTTTACCGACTCCGGCTGGGGGATGTACGCCTCGTCGTCTCGGCGGAGGTACGCGACCTTCCACTCGTCGAAGAGGACGACCCCGGCCAGCGTCGCGGCGCCGGAACGAGCGAAGTCACCGGTCGCCTTCCACGCGTCCAGGTAGGACGGGTAGGCGTAGAAGGCCGAGAACTCTGCCTCGGGCCGCTTGACGAGCTCGAGCGTCGCTTCCGTGACGATCCCGAGCGTTCCCTGATGCCCCATGAAGAGGTGCTTCAGCTGGTAGCCGCTGGACGACTTCCGCACTTTCTTCCCGCCCCCGTCGCCGACGCGGATGATCTCGCCGGTCGGGAGCACGATCTCGAAGCTGATTACGAGGTCCCGCGTGTGCCCGTAACGGGCGCCGATGAGGGACCAGCCGCTTGTGCCGATGCGGCCGCCGACGAGGGAGCACGGGTACGACGCTGGGTCGTCTGGATAGATGAAGCCGTGCGGCTTGAGCTCCTCCGAGAGCTTCAGCATGTTGATCCCGGGCTGCACGGTGACAGTGCGATCCTCGAGGTCGAGCTCGAGGATCCGGTTCATCAGCTTCACGTCGATCATGATCCCGTGCCGGAGCGGGACGGCGCCGTCGGTCAGCCCGGTGCCGCCGGCGCGCGGGACGACCGGGATGCGCTCCCGGTTGGCGAGCTTGACCACCTCGGAGATCTGCTCGGCAGACGTTGGGAGGACGACGGCGTCCGGCACGTACTCCTCCCAGCGGTGCACGGGGAAGGGCGACGGGACGCGTGCGCGATTGAAGCGCGCCGACTTGCCGGCAAAGACGTGCTCCTCGCCGCAGATCTCGACGAGCCGGTCGAGGACCGAGTCGGACACGGCGACGGTAGCCATCTCAGACCTCCAGGCCCGCCGACTGCGCGACGAGCTCCATCAGGTCGACCACGTCCACGTCCTGCTTCTCGCCCTGCTCCGAGAGCGGCCGCTCCGACCACACACAGGCCGAGACGAGCGTGTCGATCTCGAGCGCCTTGGCGCGCTCGACCCGCCGGCGGCTGATCTCTGCGGTCAGATCGGGGCGCTCGATCCCTAGCCCTGCGCCCGCGCCCGAGCAGTACGACCATTGCGTGACGTGGTCGACGTCCTTGAAGGTGAGCCCCGGGATCGCCCGCAAGATCTCCCGCGGAGCGGCGTGGATGCCTTTCCTCTTGTTCAGCCGGCAGGCGTCGTGGTAGGTAACCACGCGGTCGATCGGGACGGTAAGCGTCAGCTTTCCGTCCCTTAAGAG
>DATLQD010000108.1:0-11107 GCA_035535315.1 Gaiellaceae bacterium | reverse complement strand
GCGGCCCCGTGGTGACCGCGATGGAGCTCTCCGTGCAGCACCAGCCCGGCTCCCATCCCGGTCCCGACCGAGAGGAAAACGAAATCGTCGACCCCGCGTGCTACCCCCTGCCATAGCTCCCCGAGCGCAGCGAGGTTGATGTCGTTTTCGAGCATCACCGGCAGGCCGAGGCGCTCCTGGAGCTCGCTCGCGAAGGGCCTGTTCTCGAGCCCCGGCACGTTCGATGCGAGGCTCAGCTTTCCGCTCGCCGCCTCGACGACACCGGGCACACCGACCACGACGCCGTCGATCAGCTGCCCCTCGAGCCCGGTCGACTCGACGAGGGACTCGCGCAGAGCCGCGATCGCCGCCAGTGCATCCTCGGCGTCCGCTCCGCTCACCTCGACGTCCTGCCGCGCTCGCACCCGGCCTCCCAGGTCGCAGATCGCGCCACGGAGAAAACGGGCCCCGAGATCCAGGCCGAGTGCAAGCGCAGCCTCGGGAGCCGGCTCGAAGTAGACGGCCCCGTAACGTGGCCCGCCTGGTGCATGGTCGGCCTCGCGGACGAGGCTTGCCTCGAGCAAGGACTGCAGAATGAGCGAGACCGTGGGCTTCGAGATGCCGGACCGCCGCGAGATCTCGGCGCGCGAGATCGGTGCCTCAGCGCGGATGATGTCGAGCACGGTCCGCTCGTTCAGGCGCTTCAGGAGCGGCGGTATTGCTCCCCTCTGATGGTCGGATGGAGCCATCGCGTCAAGAACCCTAACGCTAGCCCCGGCTTCCATGCCAGTCTTGACAGTCGAGTGGTAGATAGGGTATCACCTACGTTCGTAAAGTTTACTAACTCGCATGCCGAACCACCGAGTCAGGAGGCTCCATGAAACGTGCTGCGACCGCCCTCTCTGTCCTCCTCACTGTCTTCCTCACCGTCCTCGCGGCAGGCTGCGGCGGTGGCGACTCCGACAAGTCGACTGCCACGGGCACGGCTACCGGCAAATCGGTCGAGGCTGCCGACATCACGCTCTGGGTCGGCTTCAGCGCGCGCGAGCTCGGTGTCTTCAAAGACGTCGTCGCCGACTTCGAAAAGGAGTACCCGCAAATCCACGTCAAGGTGGTGGGCAACATCAGCGACGACAAGATCGTGACCGCCATCCGCGGCGGCAACGCGCCTGACGTCGCACAGTCCTTCTCCTCCGACAACACCGGGGCGTTCTGCTCGACCGGCGCCTGGATCGATCTAGGCGACTACATGGAGCGCGACGGTGTTGACCCAAGCGTGTTTCCGGAGGTCTCTCAGTACTACACCGAATACGACGGCAAGCGATGCGCACTGCCTGTGCTCGCCGACACGTACGGGCTCTACTACAACAAGGATCTCTTTGCGAAGGCTGGTCTGAGCGGGCCGCCGAAGACGATCTCCGAGCTGACCGAGTACGCGAAGAAGCTCACCGAGAAGAACCCTGACGGCTCGCTGAAGGTGGTCGGGTTCGATCCCATCAGTGGGTTCTACGAGAACGCGGCGGCCCACTACGGCCCCTCCTGGGGCGCAAAGTGGATCGACGACGAGGGCAAGTCCACGCTCTCGACCGATCCGGGCTGGGCAAAGTATCTGCAGTGGAAGAAGGACCTGATCGACTGGTACGGCTACGACAACCTGGTCAAGTTCCAGACGGGCGCCGGGGATGAGTTCTCTCCTTCGAATGCATTCGAGCGCGGCAAGCTCGCGATGAACATGGACGGCGAGTGGCGGGTCGCATTCATCGAGAACGAGACACCGGACCTCAACTACGCGACGGCTCCCTTCCCCGTGGCCGACGAAAGCCCGGATCTCTACGGAGCGGGCTACGTCACCGGCAGCATTGTGGGGATCCCCAAGACCTCGGATCACAAGGATCAGGCTTGGGAGCTCCTCAAGTATCTGGCGACCGACGACCACGCACTGGCCACACTCTCGAACGGGATCCGGAACGTCCCGACCACGACCAGCTCCCTGACATCGGACGAGCTCGAACCGGACCCGAACTTCGCGACGTTCCTCGACGTCTTCGGGAACGAGAACTCGAGCACGACGCCGATCACCCTCGTCGGGGCGGCGAACCAGGAGCTCTTCGAGGCTTTCGTCGCCAAGTGGCAGGCCGGCCGGATCAGCGACCTCCAGGCAGGGCTCGCAAACGTAGACGAGCAGATCGACGCGCAGCTCGAGAACGCGGCCGGCGGGCAGGTGCCGTGAGTTGACGCAGGCGGCCGAGGCGCACTTCCCCGCTCGCCCGCCGGCAACCGACCGCCGGCGGGCGAGGCGGAAGGCCGCCTGGCGGCGCCGAGGGATCGTGCTGCTCTTCATGAGCCCCTGGGTCGCAGGGTTCTCGATCTTCTTCGGCTACCCGCTCGTCACCACGGCCTACTTCTCTTTCACACACTACGACCTGCTCTCCTCACCGCGCTGGCTCGGGCTGGCCAACTACGAGTACCTCTTCAACGGAGACCAGCGGATCTGGCCGGCGGTCTCGAACACGCTCTGGCTCATCGGCGTGGCCGTGCCGCTGAACGTGCTCTTCGCGCTTGGCGTCGCGCTCATGCTCGCCCGGGCCCGGAGTGGCGTCGGGGTCTTCAGGACCATCTTCTACCTGCCCGCGCTCGCGCCGCCGGTTGCGGCCACGCTCGGATTCGTCTACCTGCTGAATCCCTCGACGGGACCCGTCAACACCATCCTCGAGCACCTCGGAATCGACGGACCGCTCTGGTTCAACTCCCCCAGCTGGTCGAAGCCTTCGCTCGTGCTCCTCGGCCTGTGGGCGGTGGGGAACATGATGATCATCTTCCTGGCCGCAGTCCTGGACGTTCCGCGGGAGCTCTACGAGTCGGCCGAGCTCGACGGCGCCGGAGCGCTACGACGGCTTCGCTGGGTGACGTTGCCCACCATCAGCCCGGTGATCCTCTTCGCGGTGGTCATCGGGGTGATCGAGGGTCTCCAGTACTTCACGCAGGCGTTTGTCGCGAGCACGATCGCCAACGGCTCCGCCCTTACCGCGCAGGAGCCGGCGAACCGGCTCGGCTACCCCGAGGACTCGACGCTCTTCTACCCCGTCCTCCTGTACCAGCAGGGCTTCCGCTACTTCAACATGGGCTACGCGTCCGCGATGGCGATGGTGCTTCTCGTCGTCGCCTTCGCGGTGACGACCGTGATCATCGTCAACTCGCGGCGCTGGGTGCACTACCAGGGGGCGATGCGCTGATGGCGACGAGCAGCGCCAGTCTCCCGCTCAGCGCGTCCGAGCTCGTCCGGCGCAGGCCTCCCGCGACCGTCCGGCGGCGCCGGTTTCTGATCGCCGTCGCCAACAACAGCCTGCTGATCGCCGCGGCTGTGATCTTCCTGGCGCCGTTTGCTTTCATCGTGCTCACCTCGCTCATGACGAACGCGCAGGCGCTCTCTCCCGACCTCTGGCCGCATCCGTTCCAGTGGAGCAACTTCGCCGAGGTCTTCGACAAGGCCCCACTCTGGCGCTACGCGCTCAACACGACCATCTACGCCGGACTCGCGACGATCGGCCTGCTGCTCTCGAGCATCCCGGTCGCGTACGCCCTTGCGCGCCTGCGCTGGCGCGGGCGGAACGCAGTCTTCCTCATCGTCCTGATCGCGATGATGCTGCCACCGCAGGTCACGATCGTCCCGGTGTACGTCATGTGGGCAAAGCTCCACCTCGTCGGATCGCTCTGGCCGCTCATCATTCCGAACTTCCTCGGCGACGCCTTCTCGATCTTCCTGCTCCGGCAGTTCTTCCTCACCATCCCGGAGGAGTACCTCGACGCTGCCCGGATGGACGGCTGTGGCGAGCTCCGCATTCTGACCTCCGTCGTCCTGCGGCTCGCCAAGCCGGCGATCGCGGCGGTGGCGCTTTTCTCGTTCCTCTTTTGCTTCAACGACTTCTTCGGGCCGCTCCTCTATACGGCTGAGAACGCCGACAACTGGACGCTCTCGATCGGGCTCGCGCAGTTCCGGACGCTCCATCAGGTCGACTGGAACCTGACCATGGCAGCGACCGTGGTCGTCATGACGCCCGTGATCATCCTGTTCTTCCTCGCCCAGCGGGCCTTCGTCGAAGGCGTAACGCTCACCGGAGTCAAGGGATGAAGATCGCTGTCGTCGGCGGCGGCTCGACCTATACCCCAGAGCTCGTTGGCGGCCTGGCGCGGGAGCGCGACCAGCTCGCGGTCACCGAGCTCTGGCTCCAGGACATCGATCCCGAGCGGCGTGAAGTCGTGGGCGGGCTCGCAGGCCGGATGCTTGCCAGGCAGGGCTTCGACGGGCGGCTCGAGGTCACCGACGACCTCGATGCGTCGCTCGAGGGGGCCGACTTCGTGCTCATTCAGATTCGCGTTGGCGGCCAGGAGGCACGTCTCTCGGACGAGACCGTGCCACTCGCCTGCGGCTGCATCGGGCAGGAGACGACCGGAGCGGGGGGCTTCGCCAAGGCGATGCGGACGGTGCCGGTCGTGCTTGGAATTGCGGAGCGCGTGCACGCGCTGTCCGCGCCGGGAGCCTGGATCATCGACTTCACCAATCCGGTCGGGATCGTGACCCGGGCGCTTCTCGATGCCGGGCACCGCGCGGTCGGCCTCTGCAACGTGGCCATTGGCTTCCAGCGCTCGATCGGCAAGCTCCTGGACGTCGACCCGGTCCGGATCCTGATCGACCAGGTTGGCCTGAACCACCTGACGTGGGTCCGGTCGGTGCGCGTGGATGGGCGGGAAGTCTTGCCGGAGCTCCTTGCCGAGCACGGCGACCGGATTGCCGACGAGGTCGAGCTGCCGCGGCGGCTCCTCGACGAGCTCGGGGCCATTCCCTCGTACTACCTCCGCTATTTCTACGCCCACGACGAGGTGCTGAGCGAGCAGGTTGACGGCGTGCCGCGCGCGCAGGAGGTCATGGAGATCGAGCGCGGGCTCCTCGAGCTCTACCGAGACCCCATGCTGAACGAGAAGCCGGAGCTTCTCGAGCAGCGCGGCGGCGCCTTCTACAGCGAGGCGGCGACCGGCCTGGCCGTTTCCCTTGCGGCGGGCGACGGCACCGTGCACGTGGTCGACGTCCGGAACGGCACGACGATCGAGGGGCTGGCGCCCGACGACGTCGTCGAGGTGCCCGCCCGGATTGAGGCGGACGGTCCCGTACCGCTTGCCCAGGAGTCGCTTGCACCCGAGCTCCTCGGGCTCGTCCAGCACGTCGCGGCCTACGAGCGCCTCACGGCGAGGGCTGCGGCGACGGGCGACATCGCCCTGGCGCGCAAAGCGTTGCTCACGCACCCGCTGATCGGACAGTACGAGCTCGCGGAGGGGCTGCTCGAGCGCCTGCTCGAGGCCGGCGCTGCGCACCTCCCGCACCTCGCTCCCGGAGCGGCCAGATGAGCGCGCGACTCGTCCTCGCCGTGGACGGAGGCGGCTCGAAAACCGACCTCGCGCTCGTTCGCGCCGACGGGGAGGTGCTCTCGCTCGTTCGCGGCCCGCGGAGCTCTCCACAGCACCTGGGAATCGAGGGCTCGCTCGACGTGCTCGGGACGCTGCTTCGGCAGGCTGCCGGCGAAGCTAGGCTCCAAAGTGACAACGGGCCGGTTGCCGAGATTGCGCAGCTCTTGATGGCCGGAGTGGACTTCCCGGCCGAGGAGGAGGAGCTCCGCGAGGCGGTCGAGCAGCGCGCGTGGGCGGAACGGCCCGTGGTTGGCAACGACACGTTCGCGGTGCTCCGTGCGGGCACCGAGCGAGGCTGGGGTGTCGCCGTGGTCTGCGGCGCCGGGATCAATTGTGTCGGCGTGGCGCCCGACGGCAGGCACGCACGCTTTCCAGCGCTTGGCCCGACCACTGGAGACTGGGGTGGCGGCTACGACGTCGGCCTCGCAGCGATCGTCGCCGCCGCCCGGAGCGAGGACGGGCGCGGTCCCCGAACGAGCCTCGAGCATGCGGTTCCTGCGCACTTTGGGCTCGATTCCCCGCAGGAGCTCGCCGAGGCGATCCATCGGAAGCGCATTCAGCTTCGCCGGGCCGCCGAGCTGCCTCCGGTTGTCTTCGCTGAGGCGGCGAGAGACCCGGTCGCGGCGGAGATCGTCGACCGACTCGCATCCGAGGTCGTTGCAATGGCCCGGGTGGCGCTCGAGCGCCTCGACCTCGGTGCCGAGCCCGTCGACATCTTGCTCGGCGGCGGGCTCCTGCAGGCGGGCGACGGCCGGCTGATCGGCGGGATCGAGTCAGGCCTGCGGGAGCTCGCCCCCGCGGTCATCGTCCGGCGGGCGACGTCTGCGCCCATCGTCGGCGCTGCGCTCCTCGGCCTCGACGAGCTCGGTGCAGGGCCGGACGCCCAGGAACGCGTCCGGATTGAGCTTCACGACGCTGCGCTCCGGCTCGAAGCCGCGAACGGCGACCGCTCGACAGAGGGGCAGGATGGCTGACGTTCGCTTCGAGCAGGCGACCAAGATCTATCCGGGGACCGACGTGCCGGCAGTCGACAGGCTCGATCTCCACATCAATGCCGGCGAGTTCATGGTCATGGTGGGCCCGTCCGGCTCGGGCAAGACGACCGCCCTCCGGATGCTCGCGGGGCTCGAAGAAGTGGATGCGGGCGCGATCCTGATCGGCGGGCGCGACGTGACCGACATCCCCGCAAAGAAGCGGGATATCGCGATGGTCTTCCAGAACTACGCCCTCTACCCGTATCTCACGGTCGCTGCCAACATCGCGTTCCCGCTCAAGATCGCCAAGGTCAAGAAATCGGAGCGTGAGGAGCGGGTCGGCGCGGTCGCAGAGCTGCTGGGCCTGACGCCCTACCTGGAGCGAAAGCCCGGGCAGCTTTCGGGCGGCCAGCGGCAGCGCGTCGCGATGGGGCGCGCCATCGTGCGGGAGCCGAGCGTCTTCCTCATGGACGAGCCGCTGTCGAACCTCGACGCGAAGCTGCGGGTTCAGATGCGGGCGGACATCGCCGGCCTCCAGGCCAGGTTGGGGGTCACGACCGTCTATGTCACGCACGACCAGGCGGAAGCGATGACCCTGGGACACCGGGTCGCGGTGCTGAACGAGGCGCGGCTCCAGCAGGTCGGGGCTCCGCGCGAGCTCTACGAGCGTCCGGCCAACACGTTCGTCGCGGGGTTCATCGGCTCGCCGTCCATGAACCTCTGCACGCTCCCGGTCGGCTCGAACGGCGGGGTGTCGTTCGCCACCGCGAGCGTGCCGGTGCCGGAGTCGATCCGCAGCGCGCCTGGGAGACAGAGTCTCGTCGTCGGCCTGCGGCCGGAATCGCTCGAACTGGCAGGGGAGGGCGTCCCCGCCCAGGTCGAGGTCGTCGAGGAGTTCGGCGCCGATGCATACGTCTTCTGCGTGGCGGACGTGGCGGGCGCGAAAACGAGGCTGGTCGCGCGCGTCTCTGCCCGCGGGGCTCCGGGGCAAGGCGATACGGTCGCGTTACGCCCCAAGGTCGAAGAGGCCCACTTCTTCGATGCCGAGACCGGCGACCGGCTGGGCGCAGAATGACGACCAAGGCAGCCCGCCCGCGGGATCCGGCTCATCCAGGGGAGATCTTCCTGGCCGAGATCCGCGAGCAGCCGGAAGCTCTGCTCCGCCTCCTCGAGCACGAGGCGGAATTCGAGGCTGTCGCCCGCGCCATCGCCGCGCGCGAGCCGACGGCGGTTCGGCTCGTCGCCCACGGCTCCTCGGACGCCGCAGCCTCCTACGGCGTCTATGCCTTCGGGCTTCTCCCGGGCTGGACGGCGCTCCGCGATTCGATCTCGCTGACGGTCTACTACGACGCAAAGCTCGATCACTCCCGTTCGGTGGTGGTCGCCCTCTCCCAGTCGGGGAGGACGCCCGATGTCGTCGAGTACGTCGAGCGGGTACGCGCGCGAGGAGCGTTGACGGTTGCGATCACGAATGGGGGCGACTCGGCGCTGGCCCGCGCCTCGGAAGTAGTGCTTCCTCTCGCCGCGGGGCCGGAGAAAGCCGTCGCTGCGTCGAAGACCTATCTGAGCTCGCTCGCGGCGCTCGTTCTCCTCGCCGGGGGTGCGGCGGGCCGCGGTCCGAAGATCGCGGAAGGCCTCCGCCGAACCGCCGAGCTCCTCGCTGAGGCGATCGGGCCTCTGGAGCAGGCAGTCGCCGAGATCGCCATGGCGTTTGCCTACGTGGGGCGGATGTACGTGATCGGGCGGGGAATCGAGTACGCGACGGCGAGGGAGGTCGCGCTAAAGCTGACGGAGACCTGCAGGGTCGCGGCCGAACCGTTGACGGCAACCGACCTCGCGCATGGCCCGATCGCCGCACTCGACCCCCTTTTCCCGGTCTGGACGATCGCCTCGCACGACAGGGCGCTGCCGGCGGTGGTCGAGGCGGCGGCGCGCGTCCGCGAGGCCGGCGGGATGCTGCTGGCGAGCGGCAGCGCGGCCGGTAAGATCGACGGAGCTGCGTACCGACTGCCCGTTCCGCGCGCCCCGGCCCCTCTCCTCGCCCCGCTCCTGTCCGTGGTGCCGGGGCAGCTCTTCGCAGCCGCCCTCGCTCACGTCAAGGGCCTCGACGCCGACCGGCCGGAGGGGCTCAGCAAGGTGACGCTCGCTCTCTAGCCCGATGAGGGTCGCCCTCACCTTCGACACGGAGCACCCCGGTCGGCCCTGCCCATCAGGGGTCGAGGAGCACCTGCTCGACATACTCGGCAGGGCCGGCGTCCGGGCGACCTTTTTTCTGCAGGGCCGGTGGGTCCGGTCGACTCCCGAAACGGCGCGCAGGATTGCGCACGCTGGCCACTTGGTCGGGAATCACTCCCACTACCACGCTCCACTGGACGGACTCACGGCCAAAGCATTCCGACACGATGTGCGCCGCGCGGAAAACACGATTCGCGCCGTGGTGGGCGTCGATCCGCGCCCCTGGTTTCGCTGCCCCTTCGGGTCGGGCACGGACAAGCCAAAGATCCTCGCGGCCCTCGGAGAGCTCGGGTACCGGCACGTCGGGTGGGACGTCGATGCGCTCGACTGGGACGAAACCCGAGATTCCAACCTGCTCGTCGAAACCGTGGCCGAGGAGACACTCGCGCGCGAAGACGACACGATTGTCCTCATGCACGGATGGCCCGCTGCTACGGCGCAGGCGCTCGGCGGCCTGCTCGGGAGGCTCGCGGCGGCCGGGGTCGAGTTCGTAGGTGTCGACGAGCTCGAGTCGGTCGAGGGCTCGGTAGTGGTCACGTCACGCCTGCTCGCTAAGTAACCCGAATCGGGTCTTGCGGCGCTGTGAGCATGCCCATACCGTGAGAAGGTCCCGGTTGATTCGGAAGACGGGACGAGCCCAATGTTGTCCGTGAACCTGTCCCGTGACCGTGTTCGCCCCGAGGGCCGCCGTAGGCTGTTGGCGGTCTGGCGAGCAGCGAGGCGGGGAAGCCAGACTCGCTTGGCCCGTTACACCGCGATTGTCCTACCCACTGCCGTCGGCGGCGTGCTCCTGGCAATCGCGATTCGCCACTTCGTCCACGACGGGTGGCCTCTCTCCGGCGGGAACCCGTTCGTCCTGGCGGCTGTCGGCGTACTCTTCCTGGTCGCCTTCGGCCTCAAGGCCCTCGGCTGGCGGCGTCTCTTCCGAGTCGGTGAGCGCCCGGGTGCGCTTTCCCTCGCCGCTGCCGGCGGCGGTGCGTCGATGATGGGCATCGCGCTTCCCGGCCGCTTCGACGAGGCCGTTCGCGTGGCGATCGTGCGGCGGTATCCGAATTGCCCGGCTGGGATCGGGACGATCTGTCTCTCGCTCTTCACACTCGGCCTGGTCGACACGCTCGCGCTCGTCCCAATGTCGGTGTCCGCGGCGTCGCTTCCGGGGCTCTCCCTCGGCGTCAGGGCCGGGTTCATCCTCGTCGCCTTCGGCGGTGTCGGCGCGGCCTGTGTCATCGTCGCCCTGCCGGGCGTGACCCGAAGTCGGCTTCTGCGCTTCAGGATTATTCGCTGGCTCAAGCCCCGCGCGACCTGCCTCCGAGACGCGTCTCACGCCCTCGGGCTTGTCTTCGCCTCCTGGGTGGTCAGGGCTGTCGCGCTGTTCCTCCTCCTGCACACCCTCGGCGTCGGCACCTCGGTGATGCTCGCGGTCATGTTCCTCTGTGCCGGAGCCGCGTCCGCGGCGATCCCGATCGGCCCGGCCGGTGCGGCCACGCAGGTCGGCGCCGGGGCGACGCTGTTGATCGTCTCGGGGGTCGACCCATCGCAGGCGCTCGGGTTTGCGCTTGCGGCGCAGGCGCTTCTGATCGTGAGCGGCGCTTCGATCTTCGTGGTCGCCGTCGTGTGGCGGCTCCTGCTCGGCGCCCGCTCGGTGCTCGCCCGCTGGACTCTCGCGCCGGCGCGCTAACGGCCGCCCTAGCATGGGGGGCATGGCGAAGAACGCCGTTCATCAGGCTGCGCAGGCGTTCGACGGTGCTGCGGAGGTCTACGACCGTGGGCGCCCGCCCTTTCCGCCGGAGGCGGTCTCGACCTTGGTCAAGGTGCTCGAGATCGAGGCGGGCGTCCGGGTGCTCGACCTGGCCGCAGGGACCGGCAAGTTGACGAGGATGCTGACGCTCACCGGCGCCGAAGTCGTAGCGGTCGAGCCGCTCGGCGGGATGCGGGCGCGTCTAGAGGCGAGCCTTCCCGGCGTCCGCGCTCTCGAGGGAACGGCCGAGGCGATTCCGCTTCCCGACGCCTCCGTCGACGCCGTGACCGCGGCGCAGGCGTTTCATTGGTTCGACGGCAGCGCGGCCCTGGACGAAATTCACCGAGTGCTCGTGCCCGGAGGTCGCCTGGGCCTCCTCTGGAACGTCAAGGACGAGAAGGAGGACTGGGTCGCGCAGCTCGGGGAGATCATTGAGGGGCATCGGGGCACGGCTCCGCGTTACGTCTCCGGTGCGTGGCGCGCCGCGTTCGAGAAGACAGATCTCTTCACGCCGCTCGCTGCGGAGCATTTCTCGCACGTCCATGAGGTCGATGCCGAAGGCGTCGTCGACAGGCTTCTCTCAATTAGCTTCATCGCGGCCCTGAGCGGAGAGGAGCGCGAGCAGGTCGGGGAGCAGGTGCGACGCTTGTTGGCCGAGCATCCCGATACGCGCGGACGAGAGACGTTTCGCCTCCCGTACCACACTGATGTCTACTGGTGC
>DATLQD010000107.1:0-3150 GCA_035535315.1 Gaiellaceae bacterium | reverse complement strand
AGGCCAGAGAGCTGCGCCTCGGCGCGCTCGATGAGCCGGTCAAGCGCGATGTCCGGGACGTGTTCCTGGATCCCCGCCGAGCGGAGGTTCTGCCAGAGAGCGTGTTTGCCGCGCACCCCGATCGTCAGCCCTTCCAGCTCGAGTAGGCGGCTCAGGTCCGAGTAGCCGGTCAGCTGGCCGTTCAGCTTCAGCCGCCCGAGTCGCTCGGCGACGAGCCCCGCCACTTGCTTCGCCGCGCTCCGCTTGAGGCTCAGGCGCACCATGAGGAGTACGAGGGTGTACTTATCTTGTTCGATCTCACGCGTGAGACTCTCGAGGAAGCTGCCCAGCTCGGTGCCCCGGTTGGCCCGCAGGCATCTGCGCGCGAGCGCGAGCCCGGCCGCAGAGCCTCCGAGATGGTCATTCAGGTAGATGCCGAGCAGCTTCCGGTTCAGCATGTTCGTCCAGCCTTCCTCGTCGCACCGAATCGAACCCTGGAACCGAACCGGCCCCGGCCAGGTACTACGGCTAACCCGCAGCGCACCCGCTGCGTCTACTAGACGACGGTGAGAATCGCCCGGATGAGCATGTGGTGAACCCTCTCTGGGCGAAATCGCCCCTTTTACTCCTGCGCTTTCCGGGACTTCTGCTCTCGGTGCTTGCGGGATCGCTGCTCCTCGCGCTCGCCGGAGCCTCCTCGCCGCTCTTCACCTCTTCGGCCGCGCGCTCCGCACTCGCAAGCGACTTGGAGGAGACGACGGTCTTCGGGGCCGGAGCCACGATCGGCCAGGCGGGCCCCTTCGAGGGCCGTCCGGGATTCGGGCCGAATACTCAGGCGATCGGCTACCAAAAGCAGGACCAGATCCTGCGACAGACCCTCGGGGACGTCCCGAATCTCGGCAACCGGATCCTGACCCTGCTAGGAGCGACGGTCGGCGTCGAAAAGACCGGCTCGGAGTCCGAGCAGCCCGACCAGGCTCGCCTTCTCTTCCGCACGGGCGTCCTTTCGAATGTCGAGCGGGTCCGGGGCGGGCGGGGGGACGGGGTCTGGGTCGCGGATACTGTCGCCGGCCGGCTGGGCCTCGAACCCGGAGACACGATCCGCGTGACCCTCCCCAACCGTCCGCGCCGCGTCGAGGTTGCGGTCGACGGGATCTACGCGGCTCTCTGGAAGTCTCCGGAGGCGACTCCCTACTGGCGCTCGCTCTACGGTCAGATCTATCCGCGTATTGTCGATGTTCCGCCCCCGCCCACGTTCCTGGTCGCGAGCGAAAGTCTGTTCAAGCGCCTGACACGCGGCCTCGGCCAGGACCAAGCGCAGTACCGGTGGGAGTTCCCCGTCGAAGGCGAGGGGCTGACCATGCCCGAGGCCGAAGCGCTCGAGCAGCGCCTAGACCAGTTCCAGACCGAGATCTCGAACCCGGACTCGAAGCTCGGCCACGCCCTCTTCCCGCAGCGCATGTATCGCCGCATCGCCTACGACTCGTCCATGTCGACGGTCGTCTCGAGCGCGAAGCAGACCGTCTCGGGGATCCAGGCGCCGGTCGAGCTGCTCTCCTCGGCCGGGTCGCTGGTGGCGATCGCCGTGATCGCCGCCGCCGCGGCTTTCGCGATGGCGCGACGCCGCGTCGAGGCGACGCTCCTCTATGCGCGTGGCATGAGCCCGTTCAGCATCGGCCTGAAGACCGCACTCGAATCCCTGCTCCCCGTCGTCGTCGGAACCGCTCTCGGTCTCGCTGCAGCCGTGGCTCTCGTCCGGTTCCTCGGACCCGGCGGGGCGGCGGACACGGAGGCTCTCCGAGAGGCGGCGAAGGCCGTGTCACTGCGGCTTCCCGTAGCCGTCTTCCTGCTCGGGCTCGTCGCTGCCGTCGTCTTTCTGCGACGCTCCGAGCGCGCCACTGCGCGATTCGGGCGCCTGAACCGTGTGCCCTGGGAGATCCTGCCGCTCGTCCTCGCCGCGATCGCTTTTCAGCGCCTGAGCTCACACGGCGCGTTCGTCCGAGAGGGCGACGAGGGAGTCTCCCAGCCGAGCGTCTGGCTGCTCCTCTTTCCGATCTTCTTCATCGCCGGCTTTGCGGGGCTCGCTGCACGCCTCCTGCAGCGGCCGCTGAACGCCCTCCGTGCGCGTGCCGACTCCCTTCCGTCGGCCACCTACCTCGCGGTGCACCGCCTCGCCGGCGCGCGGCGCCTCGCGATCCTCCTCGTTACGGCTTGTGCCCTCGCTCTCGGCACCTTCGTGTACGCGCAGACTGTGGTCTCGTCACTCGAGAAGACGGTCGTGGCCAAGTCCCTCCTTTTCGTCGGGAGCGACGTCCACGGAGTCATCAACGACCAGCAGGAGGCGCCCAGCGGGTTCCCCTACCCGGTCACAAAGACGACGAAGGTTCTCCGCGGCGGCTACCTTGACGGGCAGCAGGTGGACTTCCTGGCGATCGACACCGGCTCGTTCGCCGGCGCTGCCTACTGGGACGCGAGCTGGGCGTCGCGCTCCGTCGACGAGCTCATGCGCGAGCTCCGGTCGGCCTCCGGCCAGACGCTCCCCGTCCTCGTGGCGGGCGAGGGAGCACTGGCGACCGACGAGCTCGAGCTCGGCGGCGCGAGAATCCCGATTCGGGTCGTCGAGACCACGACCGCCGCGCCCGCGATGTCGCTCGGGCGCCCACTGGTTGTCGCCGATGCGGCTCTAGTCGAGCGCTTTGCCGACAGAGCCGGCGTCTCGAACCCGCTCGCCGCCGCGGGGAACGACACCGAGCTCTGGGCGAAGGGCCCCACCGCGGCGGTGGCGTCGGCGTTCGCCGCCTCGGATACGCACCCGTTCCCGATCGTCACCGCCGAGGAAGTGCGGGATAACCCATCGATCACGGCGGTGACGCGGACTTTCGGGTTCCTGAAGTCTCTCGGCTTCGGGGCCGGCCTCCTCGCCGTGGTCGGCCTCGTGCTTTATCTGCAGGCGCGCCAGCGTAGCCGGATCGTCTCCTATGCACTTTCGCGGCGGATGGGCCTTGCGAACGGGAGCCATCGCCTCTCCCTCGCACTCGAGCTCGGCACGATGCTGCTCGCAGCGCTCGCGATCGGCGCAGTGCTTGCGATCGCAGCTGCCCAGCTCGTGCTTGGCGACGTCGATCCGCTCGAGAACATCCCGCCGGCACCGCTCTTCGTCGCGCCCGTCGC
>DATLQD010000106.1:0-27290 GCA_035535315.1 Gaiellaceae bacterium | reverse complement strand
TTGAAGAGATCGCCGTCGAGCAGGGGTGCTCCCACGAGCGCCGTCACTCCGCGGGCCTCGCGGGCGACCTGGGCAAGGCTTTGCTCGGCGGCGCGCAGGAAGCTCGGACGGAGGAGGAGGTCCTCGGGCGGGTAGCCGGTGACCGCGAGCTCCGGGAAAAGGACCAGGTCGGCGCCCGCGTCCCGCGCCTCGGCGAGCCGCGTCAGAATGCGGTCGCGATTGCCGTCGAGGTCACCGACGACGGTGTTGATCTGCGCGAGCGCGAGGCGCATGGCTCCTCTAGTCTAGCGGTTTTCGCCTCATCGGCGAAAACCAGACACACTCCGGGCTCTCAAACTGCCCGCGCGATGTCGTCGAGCGACTCCGGATTCTCGAGCGACGAGAGATCACCGGGATCCTCGCCGAGCGCCCTGGCACGAACCGCCCGGCGGACGATCTTCGCGCTCCGGGTTTTCGGCAGCGCCGGGACGAAGATGATGCGATCGGGCCGGAAGGCCTTCCCCAGCTCATCGGCGGCCGCTTCCCCGATCTCGGCCGCGAGCTCCTCGGTTGCCTCCACGTCCGGGCGGAGCGTGCAGAAGACCCACGCGACCTCGCCCTTGATCTCGTGCGGGATACCGACGGCCGCGGCTTCCGTAACCGCGGGATGGCCGACCACGGCCGACTCGATCTCGGCGGGGCCGATGCGCTTCCCGGCGAGGTTCAGCGTGTCGTCCGAGCGCCCGTGGAGGAACCAGTAGCCGTCCTCGTCCACGGACGCCCAGTCGCCGTGCACCCAGATCCCGGGCAGGCGGCGCCAGTACGCATCCAGGTAGCGCTCCGGGTCCTTCCAGATCCCGCGGGTCATGCCGGGAAACGGCTTCCGGCAGACGAGCTCACCCACCTCGCCGCGCACCGGCCGCCCGTCTGCGTCGACGACGTCCATGGCCATCCCGAGCGCGGGCCCGCCGAGCGAGCAGGACTTGATCGGGGTCGCAGGCGTGGGAGAGAGAAAACATGCTCCCACCTCCGTGCCGCCTGAGCAGTTGATGATCGGGCAGCGGCCGCCGCCCACCTGCTCGAAGAGCCAGCGGTACGGCTCCGGGTTCCACGGCTCACCGGTCGTGACGATCGTGCGGAGGGAGGAGAGGTCGCTCTCCGGGTCGCCGTGCTGGAGGAGCGCCCGGATCAGGGTCGGCGAGCAGCCGAGCACCGTCACGCCCTCCTCCTCGATCAGCGTCCAGAGGCGGTCGTGCGGTCGGTCCGGTGCGCCCTCCATGAAGACGAGCCTCGATCCGAGAGCCCCGCCGCCTACGACCATCCACGGGCCCATGATCCAGCCCATGTCCGTCGAGAAGAGGATGGTGTCGGCCGTGCCCGCATCCGCCTGGTAGGCGACCTCTCTGGCAATCGAGACCAGGAACCCGCCCTGGACGTGGAGGACGCCCTTCGGCGTCCCGGTCGTGCCCGAGGTGTAGGCGAGGAGATACGGCGCCTCGGAGTCCACCCAGGCGGGCTCCAACTCGCCCGGCTGTCCCGCGGCGATCTCGGCCCAACTGAGGTCTCGGCCCGGCTTCATCGGCACGTCCTCCCGGCCGAGCCGGCTCCAGACGACAACGTGCTCGACCGTCGGCGCCGACGCCACCGCCTCGTCGACGATCTCCTTCATCGGGACTTCGCGCCCGCGTCGAAACGAGCCGTCGGCGGTCACGACCACCTTTGCTTCCGAGTCCACGAGCCTCGCAGCGACAGCAGGGGCGGCGAAGCCCGAGAAGACGGGCACCTGGATGGCGCCGAGGTGCGCACAGGCGTGCGAGGCGATCGCGACCTCGAGCGACATCGGGAGGAAGAGCGCGACCGTGTCGCCGGCGCCGACACCGAGCGCGGCCAGCCCTTCGGCGAACCGCGTCACCTCCCGGGAGAGCTCCGCGAAGGTGAGGGTGCGCCGATCGCCGGCCTCGCCCCGGAACACGGCCGCTTCCGCCTCGGGTGTCCGCTCCGCCCACCGGTGGACGCAGTTCCAGGCGATGTTGAGCTTCCCGCCGTCGAACCAGGTCGCCCACTCTGGCCCCCGCGAGAGATCAACGACCTGGTTCCACGGCTCGCGGAAGTCGAGGTCCATGTCCTCGATCGCGGCGGGCCAGAACCAGTCCGGGTCGTCCTGCGAGCGCTGCTGGAATTCCCGGTAATCATCGAAGCCGTGCCGGCGCATGAAGCGGACCACGTTCGCGCGCTCGAGCACCTCGGGGCTCGGCTCCCAGATCACCTCCGGCATCCGGGCGGAAGCCTACTCGGCGGGAATGGGCCTATTCGAGGGCGGCGCAGGCTCGTGCCCTTCGACCTGGAGCTCCGGGACCCAGGCGAGCCACGAGGGGAAGTACCAGTTCCAGTCTCCGAGGAGCTTCATGGCGGCCGGCACGAGCACCGAGCGGACGATGGTCGCGTCGATCAGCAGGGCGACCGCGACGCCGAAGCCCATCTGCTGAAACATGACGAGGTCGCCGGCCGCAAAGCCGCCGAAGACCGCGACGATGATCAGCGCCGCGCCGGTGATGATCCGGGCGGTCGATCCCACCCCGAACGCCACCGCGCCGGCAGTGTCCCCGGTGGCCGTGTAGCGCTCCCGGATCCGGCTCAGCAGGAAGACCTGGTAGTCCATCGAGAGCCCGAAGAGCACCGAGAAGAGGAAGAGCGGCACCCAGGCCTCGACCGCATCCACCTGCTGGAACCCGAAGAGCTCGTTCCCGACGCCTTTCTGGAACACGAGCACGAGCAGCCCGTAGGCCGCGCCCACGGAGAGGAGGTTGAGCGCGATCGCGAGCGCGGGGACGACGACCGAGCGGAACGCGATCGTGAGGAGGACGAAGCTGAGCCCGAGCACGAAGGCGAAGACGATCGGCAGCCAGCTTCCGATCAGGTCAAAGTAGTCGACATTTTCTGCCGATTCGCCCGTCACGAGCACGCGTAGGTCGGCGCCGGCGAAGGCGGCCGGAATGTCCTCGCTCCGCAGCGATCTGACCGCGTCGTAGGCCTCGGCGCTCGCCGAATCGGTGACCGGAACCGTGATTCGGGCGAGGTCTCCCGCCTCGTTCGTCTCGACCGTGGCCGGTCCGAAGATCGGGTTGTCTGCCAGCCGCTGCTGCAGGCGTTCGATGCTCCGCTGGACCGCCGGGGATTCGAGGTCCCCGTCGACGACGATCTCGATCGGGTTCGTCCCGGCCTGCGGGAACTCCTCGGACAGGGCCGTGAACCCTTGCTTTGAGGGGAACCGGTCCGGCAGGGTGCTGATGCCCGCGAAGCCTGTGTTCATGTCGAGAATCGGCACTGCCGCGGCCAGGAGCAGGCCACCAGCCACGACCAGGCTGACGACCGGGCGGCGCATGACACGCTTTACCACCGCCGACCAGAAGCGTCCTTCTGCCCCTGCGTTCTCGGCGCTTCTGCCGACGATCGGGATGCGCAGCGAGTTGACGCGGTCGCCGAGCAGGCTGAGCACTGCCGGGAGCAGTGTCAGCGCGGCCAGGACCGAGACCACCCCGACCAGGATGGCCCCAGTCGCGAGGCTCCGGAGAATGGTGTCGGGGACGAGCACCATTCCGATCATGGCCAGCACGAACGCGATGCCGCTGAAGAGGACCGCCCTACTCGCGGTGGCCCCCGCAGCGGCGATGGCGTCGAGCTTCTCGCGACCGTGGACGCGCTCTTCCCGGTAGCGCGACAGGATGAAGAGCGAGTAGTCGATGCCGAGCGCGAGCCCCATGCCCGAGATCATGTTCACGACGAAGAACGAGAGCTCGAATACCTGGCCCACGAGGGCGGTCAAGGCGACCGCGACCACGATCGCGAGGAGTGCGAGGAGCACCGGGATCAGTCCTGCGACGACGGCTCCGAAGACGAGGACGAGGATGATGAGCGCCGCCGGCAGACCGATGAGCAGCTCCCCTTTCTGCAGGTCCTCCTCCGAGAGCTTCTCGAAATCGGCGTCGCTCGTGACGCTGCCCGTGATCGAGATGTCGAAGCCGCCGCCGTCCGCCTCGTCCACGACGTCGACCAGCGGGCCGACCTCGTCCGTGCGAAGGAAGATCGGCACGATCGTGGCATGGCGGTCCTTCGAGACGAGGGAGTCGTCTTCCGCCGTGAAGTAGCTCTTGGCGTCGGCGACGACCCCCGTCTGCCGCGCGCGCGCGAAGATTGCCTGCGCCTTCTCCCTGAACTCGGGATCGTCGACCGTGTAGCGGTCCGAGCGAAGGACGACGATCTCACTCGGCTCGGGCTCGTTCGGGAACCGCTCGGCGAGGAGCTCGTACGCCTGCTTCGACTCTGGATTGCTCGTGACGTCGCTCTCGCTGGTCAGCGCATCCCCCAGGAAGACCGCGATCACTCCGAACGACACCACGAGGACCAGCAGCCAGGCACCGATCGCTCGCCAGGGATGGCGGCTCGCGGCTCGAGCTAGGCCTTCGGTCGACAGAAGCGGCGGCAAGTCTAGATGGTTGTTGGTAATTGGCGTGGTAACGGTCGATCAACCATCTGGTTCGTATCACGCCGCTCTTCGCGCTCCAACTTAAGGGCGCCTGAAGCGGAAGCGTCCGCGACCGGGAGCCGGTGCCTCGACCCCGAGCGAAAGCGCGGCCGCCGCGATGTCCTCGGCTGTGAGTGTCTGGAGGACGTCCCAGCCGGCCGTCGCGAGGTCGCCCTGCCGGGCAAGCCGAAGGGCGTGGGCACTCAGCGCCTGCTCGAAGACCGTGCGTGAGAAGCGAGCGTTCCCGAACGACTCGCTCCGCCTGGCAGCGTCGAGCACGGCGCGGAGCTCGGCCTCGGCCTCCTCGGTGAGCCGGTATTCGAGGTCGGACGCGAAGCGATTCGTGATCCTGGCCAGGTCCTCGGTCGAGTAGTCCGAAAAGACGATCTCGCGCGAGAAGCGCGACCTGAGACCCGGATTCGAATCCAGGAATCGGTGCATGAGCGCCGGGTAGCCGGCCACGATCACCACGAGCCGCTCGCGGTGGTCCTCCATACGCTTGAGCAGCGTCTCGACGGCCTCCGGTCCGAAGTCCATCCGTGTTTCCTCCCGGGTCAGGGCATACGCCTCGTCGATGAAGAGGACACCGTCCAGCGCGCGGCGAACGACCCGGTCGGTCTTGATCGCGGTCGTGCCGACGAACTGGCCCACGAGGCCCGAGCGATCGACCTCGACCAGGTGGCCCTTTCGCAGGAGCCCCATGGCCCGGTACATCTGCGCCAGGAGCCGCGCGACGGTCGTCTTTCCGGTTCCGGGGTTGCCGAGGAAGACGAGGTGCTGGCCAGTCGCGGCCTCCCGGAGCCCGTGCTCCTTCCGGCGGCTCTGAACCTCGAGGAACGCGACGAGCGCGTGCATCTGCTCCTTGACCGTCTCGAGGCCCACGAGCCCGTCGAGCTCGGCCTGGAGCTCGCCGAGGCTCCGTTCGCCGTCGGTTCGCGGTTCCTCCCGCGCCGAGAGGCGATCCAGTTGCTCCGCGATCCACTCACCCTCAGGGCCAGCCGTCTCGCGGAGCCGGTCTCCGAGCTGGCGCAGGGCCCGACCGGCGTCCTCGAGGGGGTTCCGGGGCATCAGACGGCTCGTCCCCGCGCTCGTAGGGGCGGAAACGGGTTGTGCGGGTTCTTAGTGCGCGCTAACATAGTCCGCGGCAAACGACGGGAGGTCAGCGGGTGCGAGCAAGGCTTTTCACGGAGGAGAACAGGAAGTGGTGGACACTCGGGGCGGTTGCGTTCGGGCTCTTCATGATCATGCTCGACAACACGATCGTGAACGTTGCGCTCCCTACGATCGCGCGCGACCTTCAAATCGGGATCTCGGAGCTCGAGTGGGTCGTGAACGGCTACGCGCTCACCTTCGCAGTCATCATGCTGACGGGCGGAAAGCTCGCCGACATGCTCGGCCGCCGCCGGATCTTCATTGCCGGCCTCGCCATCTTCACACTCTCCTCGCTGGCCTGCGGGCTTGCGTCGGGCCCCGAGATGCTGATCGGAGCTCGCATCGCCCAGGGAGTCGGCGCCGCGTTCATGAACCCGGCGACCCTCTCGATCATCACAGCCACGTTCCCGCCGCGGCAGCGAGGCATGGCGATCGGCATCTGGGCCGGTACCGCCGGCATGGCGCTCGCCATCGGCCCACTTCTCGGCGGCGTCATCACCCAGAAGATCGACTGGAGCTGGATCTTCTTCGTGAACGTCCCGGTCGGAATCCTCGCCATCGTCGTCGCCCGGCTTGCGATTCGCGAGTCCCGCGACACCTCTGCCGAGCAGCGACTCGACCTGCCGGGGCTCCTGGCCTCGGGAATCGGGCTCTTCGCCCTGACGTACGGGCTTATTGAGGCGAACACGTACGGCTGGACGTCCACCCGGATCCTCGCGCTGTTCGCGGTTGCAGTCATAGCGCTCGTCGTGTTCGTTGTACTCGAGCTGCGGCAGCGGATTCCGATGCTCGACCTCTCTCTTTTCAAGAATCCCACCTTCGCGGGCGCCAACGTCACCATGCTGCTCGTCGCCTTGGCCATGTTCGGCGTCTTCTTCTTCGTCTCGCTCTATATGCAGAACATCCTCGGCTATTCGGCCATACAGACCGGCGCGACCTTCCTCCCGATGACGATCCTGATCGTCTTGCTCGCACCGGTGGCGGGCAAGCTCACCGACCGCATCGGAGGCCGGTGGCTCATGGGTGGAGGCATGATTCTCCTGGGGATATCGCTCCTCATCTTCTCGCAGCTCGACCGGAGCTCGAGCTTCTGGGACATCTTCCCTGGGCTCATCGTCGGGGGCGTTGGCATGGCAATCACCATGACGCCCACGACGTCCGTAGCGATGGGGTCGGTCCCCGTGGACAAGGCCGGCGTGGGCTCCGCAGTCCTGAACAGCATGCGGCAAGTCGGAGGGTCGCTTGGGATCGCGATCCTGGGGGCCATCGTGGCTGCTTCGGTGAGTGTGCCCGCGACCGATCCCCGCGCGCCCGACCAGTTCGTGCGGGGCTTCCAGCATGCCCTCCTCGCGGCGGCCGGCATCGCGTTCGCGGGTGCGATAGTGGCCATCGTGACCGTGCGGCACCACCGACCGACGGAGGTCGCGGAGCTGGCCGCCGCCTAATGGGGCGCACGCGGCTTCCGGCGGAGGAGCGGCGGGCGTCGCTTCTCGCTTGCGCCTGCGGAGTCTTTTCCGGCGGCAGCTATCGAGGATCTACTACGGCCGAGATCGCGCGCGAAGCGGGTGTCACCGAGCCCGTTCTCTACCGCCATTTCGAGTCGAAGCGGGATCTCTATCTCGCCTGCATCGACGAGACATGGAGGCGCATCCGCGGCCTCTGGGACGAGGTCGTGGCAGCCGAGCCCGACCCGGCCGCCTGGGTGTCCGCGATGGGGCAGGCATACCTCGCCGCAACGGAGCAGAAGATGGCGATCGGCAACCTCTGGCTGCAGGCGCTGTCGGAGGCAAGCGACGATGAGGTGATTCGCGACCACATGCGCACCCATCTGCGTGAGGTGCATGACTATGTCAGCGACGTGATCCGACGCTCACAGGCCGCCGGAGGGGTGCTTCCTGACCGCGACGCTGACGCAGAGGCCTGGATCTTCGTGTCGCTCGGCCTTCTGCTCGTGACGAGCGACCGGCTCGGAGGCTTTCTGGAGGCCGCGACACCTGCGGTGTTCGCCTCGCGGCGGCGCTGGCTCACCGGCCGCTCATAGCGCCGTCTCGAAGCGCACGAGCTCGCTTCTACCTACGGCCTGAGTACTACTCGCGGCGCACTCGTGCGAGGGATACACGAAGGAGGAGAAAAGGCCGACGAGTATGACATGACTCGTGGCAGGCGACGACCCGGAGATTCGGCTCTGCGGCCCAGCCGAGCCCCCGGGTCAGGTGTCGCCGTGACTCCCACATTCCACAGCCTGGCGTCCGGCCCGGAATGCGAGCTGGGTCTGACTATAGCCCAGGGGTATCGGAAGTCAAGTGGGGTTGTGAAGTGAAAAATCCTCCCTATAGTTCACTTTAGAACCGTCATGCCGCAGTCGACCTCACAGCCGCATACCCGGACGCCAACGCTGCGCGGCACCAAGCCGCGCGCGAGCCTCGGCGACCGGATCCGCCAACTGCGCATCAACCGGGGGATGACGCAGACGGAGCTCGCCGGCGAGCGGTTCTCCAAGGAGTACCTGAGCCAGATCGAGCGGGGTAAGACCCGCCCGACCGACGAAACCGTGAGCTGGCTCGCCGCCCGCCTCGGAGTCGACTCGGGCTTCCTCGAGTCCGGTGTCTCCACGAGCGACCAGGATCGCGCCGAGAGCATCATCTCGCGCGCCGAGGCCGCAATCGAGTCCCAGCAGTACACCGAGGCCGTCGAGATGCTGGAAGCCGTCGTCGCGTCGCTCGGAGCCGCAAGTGCACCCGAGCTCGAACTGCGGGCGCTTCTCGCAGAGGGCTGGGCCCGCATGTACGTGAGCGAAATCCGCAAGGCCGTTGCAGTCCTCACGCGGGCGCGCATCCTCTCGGAAGACCCTGTCTTCACCGATGTCGACAGGGCCGAGGTGCTCTTCCGGCTCGGCGCCTGCCGCTGGAACCTCTCTTCGATCGCCACGGCTTCGGCGCTCTTCACCGAGGCTCTCGATCTGGCGGAGCGCTCGGGGCTTCCCTGCGACCGCCTCCGCTCGAACATCCTCGGCTGGCGCTCACGCTGTCACCAGCGCCAGCGCGACTGGGAAGCCGCTCGTGAAGACGTCGAGCGCGCACTCGAGCTCGCGGAGGCCATGAACGACGAGCGCACCGTCGCTCACCACTATTTCCAGGCCTCCCTGATCGCCGAGCGGAAGGGCCAGTGGGTCCTCGCCCGCTCGTACGCCGAGAAGGCAAAGACGATCTACGAGCGGGTCGCCGATCGCGTCAACGAAGGCAAGCTGCTGAACAACCTCGGCGGCCTGAACTTCCTGCTCGGAAAGCCGGACGAGGCGATCGCGTACCTGAAGGACGCCTTCCGGGTCGCGCTCGAGGTCGGAAGCAACGTGGACGCCGCCTACGCGGTGTCGTCTCTCGCGCAGGTTCACCTCCGTACAAACGAGGTCAAGCTCGCCGAGGAGCATTCGCGCCACGCGATCGAGCTCCTTGACGGACGGGTCGAGTTCATCGACGAGATCGGAAATGCCCAGCTCGTGCTCGGACGCGCCTTGCTCGAGCAAGACCGGCTCGATGAGGCCTCAGAGATGTTCGACTGCGCCGAGACGAGCTTCGAACAACTTTCCTCCGCCAGCCACCGGGCGGCCGCCTGGGTCGCGAAAGGTGACCTCGCCGCCAAGCTCGGTGACGACCGAAAAGCCGCCCACCTCTATCGCCGTGCGGCCGAATCCCTCCAGGACTTCAGGTTCTAGGAAAGGAGGTGAAATCAGTGAAGACAAAGGCAACCCTCGCTATCGCATCCCTCACCCCTCTCGCCCTCTTCCTCGCAAAGCTGAGCGTGAGTGGTGGGTTCCAGCACGGTCACTAGCCGGAGGGAAGGAGTGGCGTTTCGGCTGGCGAAAACCTCGCCATGGAGCCACGTCCTTCCCTTCGCCCGCTCGCCCCGTTGCTGGGGCCACTTGCGGCCGCGTGGTTACTCGCCGCGGCCCTGATCGTGCTCCAGCTGCTCTAGGCGGTCGTCCCGCCAGTTCAGCTGGAGCCCGCCTCGGTTTCGAGATCGTGGCGCATGACATCCCGCAGGCTGACGACGCCGAGCGTCCGGTCGCCGTCCACGACCGGCAGATGGCGGAATCCGTTCTCGACCATCAAGCGGGCCGCCTCGTCCGCTGTCGTCGACTCTGACACTGCCATCGGCTCCGCGGTCATCCACTCTCGGACCCGCGCCTCGCTCGGATGGACGCGCTGCGCCATCGCGCGGAGCAGATCGCGCTCCGTGAGGATGCCGATCAAGCGGCCGTGCTCGAGCACCACGGAAGAGCCCACGTTTGCGTCGGCCATCAGCTGTGCGGCCTCACCGATCGTGTCCTCAGGCGCGACCGAGAGAACCTCGCGGGACATGAAATCGCCTAGCGTCATCGCCGCACGAGCATAGCCGCGCTCGCCACAATGGAGCGAGTGCGATTCTTCATCATCGCCTGCTCGCTTGCACTCCTCGTCGCAGGCTGTGGGGGAGGCTCGGACAATGCGGGTTCAGCCGCCAAAATCGGGGTCGCGGAGACCACCGGGTCCGTGGAGGGCTCGCTCCCACGCTGGGTCGAGTCGGAGCTCGCCGCGGCTCCCGGCGGATTCGTCTCGCTCACGCTCTCGAGCTCGGACTTCGCCGTGGGCTCGAATCGCCTCGGGTTTCTCATCGTCCGGCAGAACGGACAGCTCGTGCAGAGCCCGCGCGCGACGGTCTGGGTCGGCGAGGCAGGGGTTTCGAAGCCGACGCGGGCCGAAGCCGTGCTCGTGCCGCTCGAGCCGCACTCGCATCCACCGGGATCCCCCCCGCACGACCACCTGGACGCGACCGACCTCTACGTCGCGCACGTCGACTTGCCGGCGACCGGTCGCTACTGGGTCGTAGCCACTCCCGAAGGAACGAACATCCAGGGCGTGGGATCGATCGAGGTCGTCGCCGAGAGCGCCACCCCCGCCGTGGGAGCGAAGGCGCCTCGCTCCGACAACCCGACTCTGGCCGATGCGCCGGCCGAGGCCATCAGCACGGCGCGTCCTCCCGACACCGAGCTCCTCCGAGACTCGATTGCGGGCGCTCTCGACGCGCACGAGCCGTTCGTCGTCGTCTTCGCGACTCCGAAGTACTGCGAGAGCAGGACCTGTGGGCCGACCGTCGAGACGGTCGATGCGGTACGCCGCGACCTGATCAGCTCGCCGGTGCGCTGGATCCACGTGGAGATCTACGAGGACAACGACCCAGCCAAGGGGACGAATGAGTGGGTCAAGCAATGGAATCTCCCCAGCGAGCCATGGGTGTTCTTGGTCGACGAGAAAGGTGTCATCCGCACCAAGTTCGAAGGCGCGGTGTCGAAGGACGAGCTCGAGCAAGCCGTCCGCTCGCATCTCCTCTAGCACCCTCCCTGGCCCAGGCCGGGTCTGGCACACTCCATTACTTCAAGTTGTAAAGCTATACGGAGGGAAGAGATGGCGGAGAACGGACAGGCGAAGCCGGTTCTGGTCACAACGGACTGGCTCGCCGAGCATCTGGGGGAGGACGGAGTCATCGTGGCCGAGGTCGACGAGAACCCCGACCTCTACGAGGAGGGACACATTCCGAGCGCGGTGAAGCTCCACTGGCGCGACGACTTGCAGGATCCCGTTGAGCGGGACATCGTCGACAAAGGGACCTTCGAGCGCCTACTCGGAGAGCGCGGGATCGGAAACGACACGACCATCGTCGTCTACGGGGACAAGAACAACTGGTTCGCCGCCTACGCGTACTGGTACGTGAAGATCTACGGGCACGGCGACGTCCGCATCCTCGACGGGGGCCGCCAGAAGTGGATCGACGAAGGCC
Source organism: Gaiellaceae bacterium (assembly GCA_035535315.1). Classification (GTDB taxonomy): domain Bacteria; phylum Actinomycetota; class Thermoleophilia; order Gaiellales; family Gaiellaceae; genus DASQGA01. Next base: position 15,823 of record DATLQD010000106.1, on the reverse strand, counting down.
GCGAGATCACGACCGACGTCCCGTCTCCGGCCTCGACGACCTACAAGGCGAAGGAGCGCGACGAATCGATCCGCGCCTACCGCGACCAGGTCAGGGGGTGGATCGGTGCCGACGATCGCGCGCTGGTCGACGTGCGCTCACCCGGAGAGTACGCAGGCGACCTGATCGCGCCCCCCGGGTACGAGCAGGAAGGCGCCCAGCGGGCCGGTCACATTCCCACCGCCGAGTCGATCCCGTGGGCCAGCGCCGTCAAGGACGACGGCACGTTCAAGTCCGTGGACGAGCTGCGGGAGCTCTACGGAAGCAAGGGCGTCACCGAGGAGAAGTCGGTGACCGCGTACTGCCGGATCGGCGAGCGCAGTGCCCACACCTGGTTTGTCCTGCGGGAGCTGCTCGGTTACGACGACGTCCGAAACTACGACGGGTCATGGACCGAATGGGGCAATCTCGTCGACGTGCCGATCTCGAAATAACCGCCCTTGGCCGCGGAGGCGGCCCAAGGGCTCTTTGTCGCTACGAGCCGCGCCTTCTGGCGCGGCTCGGCACGCTTGTCATTGATCCGAGCCGGCGGCTGTTCAGTCTCGGAGCAGGGGACGCGTCAGGCACGTGGGGCCGCCGTCGCCTTTTTTTGAGATCTCGTCGCCCTGGTAGACGATGACCTCGATGCCTGCCGCTTCCATGCGGCGGCGCGTCTCTGGGTTGCCGTCCAGCGCCAGTGCCTTCCTCGGGCCTAGCGCGAGGACGTTCGGGCCCATCGACTCGAACTCCTCGTCGGGCACCTCGACGAAGCGGATCCCTCGTTCTTCGAGGAGCTCGACCAGCCGAACCGGCATCAGTGGCAGGTAGACGACGGCGAGATCCACGTCGAGCGGTGAGAGGAGCGACATGAGATGGAGCACCTCTTCTCGACCGTGCAGATGCGGAAGGTCGAAGGCGATCACCTCGACGTCGGGCAGTGTTGCCCGAAGGGCGGCCACGCCCGCGTCGTTCGTCCGGTAGCCGCGGCCGACCAGGAGTGTTCGCTCGTCCAACCAGACCGTGTCGCCGCCCTCGGCGGTCGCGGGCGCCTCGAGCCGTCCGGCGATCGGCACGCCGGCCTCGACGAGGTCCGCCGTCATGGCCTCCACTTCCGCCTGGCGCCCTTCCTTCCCTGGCCGGAGCAGGATCGCGCCGCGCGACGTAACCAGCGAGGGGTCGTAGACGTAGATGGCGTCTGGGCAGACCCCGAGGGGCGTCTCCGCGAGAACGACCTCGGCGCCGGCGTCTGAGAGGATGGTCCTGAATGCCTCGTGCTCGGCCTGGAGACGGCCGAAGTCCGGCTCCGCACGCCAGCCGTAGGCGCGCCACCCGGCTACGTCCTCGGGTCTGGGTGCCCGGACGAGCACACGCCGGAGCGTGCCTGTCATCGTCGAGCAGCCGTACGGCCTGGTGGCCGCAAGGCCGCTGGTACGCTCCATTCTGTGGAGACTACCGCGCGGCTGGCCGGCCTCGAAGCCGGTGGTGGGTGCGCGGCGAAGTACTCGGCGGCGCGGCTGCGCGAGCTTCTCGCCGGTTTCGTCCCGACGGCCTCAGAGAACCTTCTCGTCGGCCTCGACCCTGCTGACGACGCCGCGGTATACCGGCTCTCCGACGAGCAGGCGATCGTCTTCACCATCGACTTCTTTCCCTCGATGGTCGACGACCCCGCCCTGTTCGGCGCGGTCGCGGCCACGAACGCCCTGAACGACGTCTTCGCCATGGGCGGGAGGCCGCTCCTTGCCCTCTCGGTGGCCGCGTTTCCCGAGGAGCTTCCACTCGAGTCGGTGCGCGCGACCTTCGACGCGGCGGCGTCCAAGGTCGAGGAGGCGGGAGCGGTGCTTGCAGGAGGTCACACGATCCGCGACGTGGAGGCGAAGTACGGGCTCGCCGTGGTGGGCACCGCTCATCCCGACAGGCTCTGGCGGAAGAACGGCGCCCGCCCGGGAGACGTCCTTTTCCTGACGAAGCCGCTGGGGACGGGTCTTGTCCTCACCGGTGGCAGGAAGGGCCTCCTCGGTGGCGAGGAGCAGGCCGTGGCCGCCGAGTCGATGACACTCCTGAACGGCGAGGCGGCCGAGCTCTTGCGCCCCTTCGAGCCGAACGCCGTCACCGACGTGACCGGCTTCGGCCTTTTCGGCCACGCCTACGAGCTTGCGGAGCGAAGCCGGGTGCGGCTGGTGCTTCGAGCCGAGGGCCTTCCGGCGCTCCCGGGGGCGCTCGAAGCCGCAGAGGCCGGCATCCGAACCGGCGGGGATCGGCGCAACCGTGACTTCGCGGCGGGCGCTCTCGCTACGGGGCCGGCGAGCGAGCCGACCCTTGCCCTCGGATTCGACCCGCAGACGGCCGGGGGGCTCCTGATCTCGCTTCCCGAGGATCGAGCCCCCGTGCTCGAGACGACGTTTGCGTCCGCCGGTGTCTTCCTGGCACGGGTCGGGCGGGTCGAGGCCGGTTCGGGCGTGACGCTCGAGTGATGGAGGCGGCGACCTCCCGGCTCTCACGGGCCCGGAGCCGCGCGCGCTCCATCTCTCCGTCGGCGTTCCGGCGCCTTGCCGCCGTCGCGCTCGGGTCTCTCTTCGTCGTCGTGGCGACCGGTGCAGTCGTGCGGTTGACGGCCTCCGGTCTCGGCTGCGACAACTGGCCCCGCTGCGGAAACACACCGTTTCCCGAGAAGGACTTCCACGCGCTGGTTGAGTTCGGAAACCGTGTCGTTGCTCTCGGCGCCATGGTGTGCACGACGATCGCGGCGATCGCGGCGCGTCGGGTGGCGCGACTGCCAGGCTGGATCCGCTGGGGCACCGTTGCTGTCGCGGCCTCAGTCGTCGCCCAGATCCCGCTCGGGGGCCTGACGGTGATCTTCGATCTCCACCCGATCCTCGTCATGTCCCACTTCCTGCTCGCGTTCGGGGCGGTGGGCCTGGCCACGGCCGTTCTGGTGGGAGCAGACGGATTCGCAAGGGGTCATCCGGCGGGCATGGTGCCGGCATGGCTGCCCTGGCTCGCGCTTGCCCTCCTGCCTGCAGCGCTCGTCCTCGTTGTCACCGGTGCCTTCGTCACGGCCGCGGGGCCGCACTCGGGCGGCTCGGACATCGAGCGCTTGGGCAACGTCCTGGACGCTGTTTACGTCCATGTCAGGGCGACGGCCGTCTTCGGGGTCGGCTTCCTCCTGCTCGGGTTCGCCCTCTTCCGGCACCGCGCCCAGGTCAGGGGCGAACTGCTCCTCGCCGCGGGTGTGCTCGGCATCCTGCTCCTGCAAATGGCCGTGGGCGAGATCCAGTGGCGGAACGGCCTGCCGTGGGGGCTCGTGCTCGGTCACGTCGCCCTTGCGTCCGCAGTCTGGGCGGGCGTCGTCGCCGTCGCGGTGCGACTTTGGTCACATCCGCGCACGGAAACGTCACAAACGGCGTCACACCCGCGCGCCTTTTCGGATTAATCTCGAAAGCGGGAGGTGGGCCGCGGGTGACCCGGGCGGGGCCGAAATCCCGTGGCGGCTGCCGTAAACTCGGGACATGGCCGACCACCTTCGGATCGAGAGCCTGCCGCCGCTGCGACACCCCGTTCTCGTAGCGGCCTTCCGTGGCTGGAACGACGGCGCTCAGGGTGCCTCACTCGCAGCCGGATACCTCGCTCAGGCGTGGGACGCTGAGCGGTTCGGCGACATCGACCCGGAAGAGTTCTACGACTTTCAGGCAACTCGTCCGCACGTCGCCCTCGAGGACGGCCTGACGCGACGGGTGGACTGGCCCGAGAACGTCTTCTACCACGCCGAGCTCCCCGGCGCCGATCGTGACCTCCTGTTGCTCCTCGGTGTCGAGCCGAACCTGCGCTGGCGGACGTTCTGCTCGGAGATCGCCGGCCTCGCCGCGGACCTGAACGTCGACCTCGTCGTCACCCTCGGCGCGCTCCTCGCCGACGTACCTCACACGCGACCCTCGCCCGTCACGGGCTCTGCCAGCGACCCCAAGCTCGTCCGTGAGCTCGGCCTCTCACTTTCGCGCTACGAGGGGCCGACCGGCATCGTCGGGGTTCTCCACGATGCGTGCAGGGGGGTCGACCTTCCGTCGGCGAGCCTCTGGGCAGCCGTACCGCACTATGCCTCCCTCGCCTCGAGCCCCCGCGCGGCCCATGCCCTCTGTTCTCGGCTGGCCGCGCTCCTCCATGTCGAGCTCGACCTGGGCGAGCTCGAGCGCGCCGCCGACTCCTACGAGCGGCAGGTCAGCGAGGCTGTAGCGCAGGACGAGGAGACAGAGGCCTACGTCCGTGAGCTCGAGCGGCGCCGGGACACACTCGGCGACGAGCTCGACGTTTCCGGCGAGTCGCTCGCAGCCGAGCTGACCCGCTTTCTCCGCGACCACGAGGAGCGGCGGCAGGACGAGGGCGGAGCCGAGCCTTCCTAGGGTCGGGATTGCGCGAGGAGCGCGATCCGCTAACCGAAGGTGAACGCGTAGGCTTCGGCGCCGGGGGTGAATCTCAGTTCGAGGAGATGCTCGCGCGCCGGCGCCGGCAGCTCGGCGAGCGTGTAGAGGCGGTCACCGGTCACGCGGACCGTTCTCACACGGCGGCCGTCCACGAAGACCTCCACCTCTTCGGGATCTCCCTCGTTCCCCAGCACGAGGTGAACCTTGCTTGCGTGGTAGCGAAGCTGCAGCCTGGCATCCGTCCCGGCCACGATGCGCTCTTTCTCGACCGTCCAGCGGCCGCCATACCCGAGGCCGTTGGCCGGAAGCACCTTCGGAAGCGTGTAGTCGGCCTCGCGGTCGCTCGCGATCGGGGAGCCGTAGAAGCGGTCGATCCGCTCGTAGCCGAGATAGGTCTCCGGCGTCTCGACGCCGACGGGAACCTCGGCCTGGACCGACCCGGAGACGGGCTTCGGGAGTCCCGGCTCAGCGAGGAGCTTCCGGATGACGCTCTCGCTCTCCGCGTAAGCGCCTTCGCCGAAATGGGCGAAGCGGACATTTCCTGCTCTGTCGATGAAGTACTTGGCGGGCCAGTAGCGGTTCGCCCAGGCGTTCCAGGTCCCGTACTCGTTGTCGAGCGCGACCGGATAGTCGATGCCGAGCGAGCGGGTCGCCTGGTCGACGTTCGATCGCACCCGCTCGAAGGCGAACTCCGGCGTGTGCACCCCGATGACGACCAGGCCCTTGTCGCGGTAGACCTCGTCCCAGCGCTTGATGTACGGGAGCGTTCGCAGGCAGTTGATACATGAGTAGGTCCAGAAGTCGATCAGCACCACCTTGCCCTTCAGGCCCTCGAGGGTCAGCGGCTGCGAGTTCAGCCAGCCCGAGAGACCTTGGAACTCCGGGGCAGGCCCGAAGTCGTCCAGGGTACTTTCCTTCACACGGCTCTCCTCGCCGCCCACGAGGTCGTCGATCCGCGTCTTCGCCGCCGCACTCTCCTCGAGCCCCTGGAGCGCCTGCGTATAGCCGGGAACGCGCGTCTGGAGCTTCAGGTCGAGCCCGAAGATCATCATGATCCCGACGCCGACGATCACGGCTCCGAGCGCCGGGCGAATGACGCGCGCGCGCTCGCGCAGCTTCGGAAGCGCGAACCCGCGCCGCGCGGCGACTGCGATCGCGAGGAGAACGAGGCCGGCGCCAAGTGCGTAGGCCAGGGTGACCAGCACGGCTTCGATGGAGAAGCTGCGGGTCGCGGCCACCGTCGACACCGCCGCGATGACCGGCCCGGCACACGGCGTGAAGAGCAAGCCGAGGCTGACGCCTAGTAGGAACCCGCCGCCTACGTCCCCGGGACGGCGACGGCCGAGGGCAAGGAACGGTCGCTCGGCGAGGCTCCCGAGCCAGGGCCAGACGAGCGAAAGCCCCAGGACGATGACGATGGCGATCGCGATCTGCCGCAGGAGGTCATCAGGAAGGTGGAGCGCGGAGAGGAGCGCGGTCGCGGCAAGCGTGAAGGCGGTGAAGCTCGCCACGAGGCCTGCGACGATCGCGTAGGGGCGGCGGGGGTCTCCGCTCGCGCTGCCGGCGAAGACGATCGGCAGAACCGGTAGTACGCAGGGGGAGATCGCGGTCACGATTCCAGCCACGAACGCGATCGCGACGAGGACGAGCACTCATTCAGAGTAGATGGTTGATCGACAATTACCGCACCCTCGGATGGTGGCCCAGACGCGGCGCCAGGCCGCACCCTCGCCCTTGTCAAGGCTTCTAAGCCTTGCCAGCGGACGATGGCCACCCTGGCTTGGTCTGGTCCGTCCCCGCGGGCACGCCAATTACCGACCAACCATCTGCCCTAGCCGCGCGATTCGAGCCCGCTTCCTTCGGCGGGGAGCTGGGTCAGCCCGTCGCTGCGGGCTCGGGCGTGGGCTCGCCCGGCGGTGTCTCTTCAGGCTGGACCGGCGCGGACCCGTTCTGGGCCTGGGACTGGGGTTGCGTCTGTCCTTTGCCCTTCGACTTCTTCTTTCGGCGCCGGCGGCGCGACTTGCCGGACGACTGCTTCGGCGCCGGGAGGTTATCGGCAAGCGCGTTCGCCACCTCCGCCGGGGAGCCGAGGCGCTCCCGCGCACCGTCGATCAGTCGCTGGGCCGTCGGCGTATAGGCCTCGGCCGAGGCCAGAAGGGCCACGGCGACGTGAATCGGCTGCTCCAACGCGACGTTGACGAGCCGTGCAGCGTTCTCCTCGTGGCGATGGCCGCGCGAGTTCGTCAGGGCCCCGAGCAGGCGCTTCGCATCCGGAAGCTCGGCACTGGCACGGCGGTCTTGCAGCTTCCGAGTCGCGCGGGCGAGGCGCCACGCCCAACGCGACACGATGTCATCGGGTGCCTCGACCTTGCTTTCGCCGATCGCTCGCAGCAACACGCGGACTCCCTGGACACGGTCTTTCTCCCAGGTGGGAGCCGACGTGACCATCGAGACCAAATCGTCGAAGCTCGCCCGGTCGACCGAGATAGCGACGCGGTCGCCGAGTGCGGACAGACGCAGGCGCCGGTTCGGGTTTTCGGCCGCGCAGCTCATGAGGAACATCTCCCGGCACTCGCGCGATGTCTTCGCAAGCTTCTCGGCGAACTGCTGGCGCTCGTCGAAACGAAGCTGGCGGCCCGCAATGGTGGCCCAGAAGAGCTGCTCGTCGTCTGCGAGCCTGGCCGGATCGACCCGTTCCCACTCGCGCGTGATCACAGCGACGCGCCTCGCCGGGGCGGGCGTGACGGGGATGAGCCACGGAGCCGGCGAGAGCTTTCGTCTGGCGCGGCGCTGCACGCGGCGGCGCGGCGCAGGCGTTACCCGTGCGCCGGGTCGGTAGAAGTCTGAGTCGAGGAGCGTGTGGAGCGTGATCGTGCGGTCGTTGTGGGTCGCCGCAGGATCGGTGAAGTCGACGACGATCCCCGCTTCCTTGCGCGGGTGGGTTCGCATGATCCGGCCGATCCGCTGCTGATAGACACGGCGGCTCGCGGTCGGCGCGAGGTGCATGCAGATGGTTGCGCGAGGCGAGTTCCACCCCTCGGCCAGAAGCTGGGCGTTCACGAGCATGTTGATCTCGCCGCGCTCGTAGGCTGCGAGCGTCTCGGCGAGCTTGAGCGGGGGCGTCCGGCCGCTCACGGCCTCAGCCTTGAGCCCTGCGGCGCGGAACTCCCGCGCGAGGTTGTAGGCATGCTCGACCCCGGCTGCGTAGACGATTCCAGGCGTGTTGTCGAAGCGATCGCGGTAGAAGCTCGCGGCGGCCTGATTGATCAGCTGGTGGTCGAGCACCTTGGCCAGGATCTCCTGGTCATAGTCGCCGCCGACGATCGGGACCGACGAGATCGCCGCCGCCGGAGGGACGCGCAGGCACCGGAGCGGTGCGATCAGTCCACGCCGCGCAGCATCGGCAAGCGGCAGATCGTCGACGGAGGCCGGGAACACATCCGAGACCTGCTTGGCGATCAGCTGCTCCGTGGCCGTCATCCCGATGTACACGGGCTCGGTCAGGCTCCGGATCGCGGCGCTGGTCTTCTCGCCGAGCGCGGTATGCGCCTCGTCACAGATGACGAGCTGATAGGCCGTGCGGGAGAGGCTCCCGACATGCCGCGCGAACCAGGCGTACGTCTGGATCGTGATCGGGTTGCCGGTCAGAGGCTCTTTCCCCGCTTCGATGGCAGGGCGAAAGCGGTCGCCGTAGCCCTCGGCGGTCAGGTCCCGCTCGAATTGCTTCACGAGGAGTCGCCTGTGGGTGAGGATCAGGACGCCCATCGTCCGGGACGCCTCGACGAAGCCGCCCGCCGCGATCGTTTTCCCTGACGCGGTCGGATGTCGGAACCGGAAGCGGCGGACTGCGCCCGGATCGCTGCCGGGAGTGGGCTCGTCGAGGTCATCGTCGTCGACCTGGTCAACCTCGAGCAGAGGCTCCTCCTCCTCGCCTCCGGAAGCTTCCTCGTCTACCGAACCGTTCTCCGGAGCCCCGTTCTCCGGACCCCCGTTCTCCGCGGGGTGCTCGATGTTCGAGATCAGCTCGGTCAGCATCCCCGCGAGGGCGTCGATCTGGTGCCGGCGAAGCTCCGTGCCCGAAGCAAGCCGGGGCGGATGATCCGTGATCACGCGCTCGAGCCCGAGCATCAGCGCGTAGCGCACCTTCCACTCCGATGACGGCGTCCTGCGTCCTGCATCCATCTCCCGGAGCGCGTCGTCGAGGGCGCTTCGTCGAGCCCGGCCCTCTGCCAGGGCTTCGGCGGCGTTCTCGTCGGCCTGGAGGAAAGGCTCGCCCGCCCACGCCTGGGCGCGGAGGGCGGCGGCCACCAAGCCGTCCGCGACCTCCGACGGAACGATCGGATGCGGTATCGCTTCTTGCATGAGCGCAGCGCGGATGCGCTACAACGGAAGTGAAAGGCCGGCGCGCGTCGGCGCGCGCGGCTCGACGCCAACTATATCTCAGGAATCCTAGGTTGGCGTGGCGGCAGCGACTCGCTGCTGCATTCCGACAGCTTTCTTCATGTACTCGTACGCATCTTCGCGGCGGCCCTGGGCCTCGTAGAGCTCCGCGATCTGGGAGTAAACGTCGATCAGCCTGGGGTTGAGATTCGACTGCTCGAGGAGCTCGGCCGCCTGCTCGTAGAGTTCCTTCGCGCGGGCGACATCACCCAGGTCCGCATGGACCTCGGCCAGGAGCGAGTAGACCGATCCGGCCTCGGCGGGTGACACGCCGTCGAGAAGCGCGGGAATGCGGGCGGCCAAGGCGGTGGCGTCCTCCTTGCGGTGGAGCCCGGCGAGGGCGTGGGCCTCCCCAGCCCCGAAACGGGCCTGCTCGAGTCGCGAACCGCTGGACTCGAGGAGGGGTCGGGCGGCCTCGTAGTGAGAGAGCGCGATCTCCGGCCGATTGCTCGCGAGGGCCGCACGGGCCAGGATCTGGCGCCCCTGCACCGTAAAACGGGCGTCGTCGGCCGACTCGAGCGTCGCGAGCGCCAATCTGCCGTAGCGGCTCGCTCCTGCGACGTCGCCCTCGGCGCTCCGGGCCCGGCACTGGGAGAAGTAGAGGAGCGCACGCGCGGAGGGGTCGGACAGCGGCTCCCCCGTTCCCAGGGCGTCCGTGACGAGCGCCTCGGCTCGGGCCGCGTTTCCGGTCTCGAGGAGCGTTGCCCCGAGCAGGCAGGCGAAGCGGATGCTGAGGACGGTGTCGCCCTTCTGTTCGAAATGCGCGACGCAGCGCTCGAAGATCGCAAGCGCGCGCGAGAGATCCCCCCGCTCGGCATAAGCCCGTCCGAGGCTCTCACCGAGCTCCGGCAGCTCACATTCGTCCTTCGAGCCGGTCGAGAGCGCCTCCTCCAGGAGGCGGACCGCTTCGTCCGACCGGCCGCGGCGGAGCGCGACGCGGCCGAGCCCTGTGAGGGCCTCCGTCCGGGCGTCTGGCGCCGTGGCCTCAGCCAGCAGTTCCTCGTAGAGGCCTTCGGCAAGCTCGAGATCGTCGAACCGAAGCGCAAGCTCGGCCTCGAGGGACGTGGTCTGGCCTCGAGCCTCGACGCCCGTCGCCAGGTAATCCTCGCTCACCCCAAGCCGCTTGCCGAGCTCCCGGAGCAGCTGCAGTGAGGGAATCCGGTCGCCTGCCTCGATCCTCGAGATGTAGGCGGGCGAGCAGCCCGAGAAGGAGAGCTGCCGCTGGCTCAGGCCAGCGTCGTCGCGCGCTCTCTTGAGCCTGATTCCGACGGCATGAGGGTCGTCCACGTGTGTCGACTTTTGTCTAGGCAACCGTTCTCCAATGCGTGCCAGAGCGTGGGCTCATCGCTGCGTCGCACCACAATACTCTGTGTGTCGGCCACGGTCATCACTATCCGTTTGAAAACAAATGTATACGCGTAGTGTCAGCATACTCTCGACTCGTGGAGCCAACCCTGTACCGTGTCCGAATGGACTGGGACGCCTACGCGACTACCCAGGTGTCGCGGTACGAGGACGGAGAGGCGCGACTCTCCCTGGAACCGGATGCGCGACAGAAGCAGCTGGTTCGGATGGCTATGGCCGCGGGCGGCGTCGGGCTCGCAAGGCTGATGGAGGGTCGCTCCGGGGACGCAGCGCCATGGCTGACCCGCTCGGCTGAGCGCTACCGCGAGAGCTTCGTAGGAGCTCCGCCCGAGAGCTGGGGGAGGCCAGTCGGCGCCGTCAAGTCCCGGCTGCTCGCCGGGGATCGAGAAGGGGCGGCCGCCGACGCGCGCTGGGCGCTCGCGGCGGGGGCCGCAGAAAGCGCGTCGCCGATCGGGCGCTACGCGGGAGCATTGGCCCATCTCGTCCTCGGGGCCGACCAAGAAGCCGCCGTCACGGCCGGGTCGCTGCAGCGTGAGGCGCCCGATGCGTTCCCAGCGCCTGTGGCAGACGCGCTCGCAGCGCTCGCCGGCCGCGACTCGCCGGCGTACGACGTAGCCGTACGGGCCGTCCTCCGCTCGTTCGAGGAGCGGGAGGCTTACCTCGAGGACGCAGCCGTCGCCGACACCGTGCTCGTGCTGCAGGCGCTCGCGAAGCCTCGCGCCCTTGCGGTCACGCTTTCCTCACCGCTCTTGCCTCCCTAGGAGGGATTGGTGGAACGTCGCACTGCGCTTTGCGTTTCGCCGAGCCCTCCTAGATCAAGAGCCCGGTCACGTACATGACCGCGACGCCCGTGACGAAACCGCCGAGGACGTGACCCGACGTGAGCCCACCGGGGGCACGGTGGGCCACGTAGCGCCCTACCTCGACGACGACTTGAAGGGCCGCACCTGCGGCGATTGCGAAGAAGAGAACTCCGAGCAGGTCGTTGGTTAGAAACCCGCCGATCCAGGCTCCGAGAATTGCCGGAGCCCCCGCAACCACCGCGAGCGTTGCCAGTCTCGTGAGCGAGACGTTGCGGTTGTCAGCGAGCGGTGCCGCGATGCCGAGCCCTTCCGTGACGTTGTGAACGAGAAAACCGATGACGAGAAACGCTCCAAGTGCGAGCTCTCCGAGCGCGAAGGAGGATCCGATTGCAAGGCCCTCTCCGAGGTTGTGGAGGCCGATGCCGACTGCGATCACGGTGGCGAGCGCGAAACCCGAGAGCCGAGCGCCGCCGCTTTTCGCGCCTCGGCCCAGCCGGAGGGAGACGAAAGTCAGACCGAGATAGCTCAAGGCGACGCCCAGGAGAACGAGGCCTGCTCCCCCCAGTGCTGACGGGAGCGCTGCCTGCAGCGACGTCGCTTCGGAGAGCGCGTCGACGGCGAGGAAGGTGAGGAGTCCGGCGGTCAGGGCCATGAAGGCGGCTGCCCACTCGGGCGGTGCCCGGCGAAGCGAAGGTAGCCAGAGGAGGCCGATAGCGACCGGCACGACGCCTACCAGGAAGCCGATAAGCGCGTACCCAAGAATGCTTCGCCCTGAAACGCCGGGAGTCTCGACTGCAGCGGGGACTTCCTTCACGGTCTCGATACCGGTGGAGCTTGTCACTCCGATCGCGATCGGTTCGTCTTCGACCCATTGGAACGGGATCACGATTGTGCTCGAGCGAAGCCGGCCGAGCTGGGCCGGTCCGTCGAGGGTAAACGGCACGATCGCGTCGTCGACGGTCACCGACGCGATCGTGATGTCATCCTGCTGCGGATTCGTGACGCGAACCCGGATCTCCCCCGGTTCGAAGACGACACGGCGGACGTCGAGCTCGTCCGGCTGCGGCGCATTCGACCCGACGAGACTAACCAGCGAGCCGCCTGCTGCCGCGACAAGCAAGACTGTCCCGACAATGAGCACGATCGGGACGAGGGCCCAAAGGCGCCATGGCGCACTCCGAAAAGCACCCTCGGTCACGGCCATTCAGTCGACGACGTCGAAGAAGCCCATCCAACCGAGCTCCGTGAATTCCGACTGGTGGGCGTGGAACATGAAGTTGCCGGTGTTCGCGAAGTCGATCTCGATCACGCCGCGTTGGCCCTGGCAGAGCATGACCGTGTCCGTGTACTCGAACTGATCTCCCGTACCGGTCGGGTAGTAACGGAACAAATCGCCGTGGAGGTGAAACGAGTTCACGAGATCGAACTCGGTCAGGTTGACGAGGTAGATCCGGACGGTCTGAGAGCGTCTGACCCGGATCGGGTACTTCGCGTAGTAGAAGGTCAGGCCGTTGACCGTGTAGAAGTTGTTCCCGCCGTCGCCGTCGGTGTCGTACCCGTTCAGGACCATGACGAGCTCCTGCGCGGGCTCCCGCGGTTTCGCCGGGTCGATGATGAAGGCGCCGTAGAGCCCCTTGTGAATGTGCTTCTTGAGCGGGGTCGAGTGGCAGTGGTAGAGGTGCATCCCCGCAGGCCGGGCCGGGAACTCGTAGGTGAACCTGTCGCCGGGATGGACGATCTCGAAGACTCCGTCCATGTCGGCTGGGTGTATGCCGTGAAAATGGATCGTGTGCGGGTGCGACCCCCCGTTCGCGAAGTTCACGCGCAGCAGGTCGTCCTCCGTTGCTCGGATCACGGGGCCGGGAACGGTGCCGTTGTAGGTCCAGGCCGGAAACGAGACACCTTTCGCGACCTCGATGTCCTTGTCGACGCCGACCAGGGTGTACTCGCGTACCCGGCCTGGTGCATGGGGCAGGGCGGGCGGAGGCAGCAGCAGTGCGTCAAGCTCGCCTCGAGCCCCCGGCGCGGGCACCTCGGCACCAATCATTGCCGCATGGCTGAGCGCTATTCCCTCAGCGGCATGGGCGTGCTGCGGCCCCTCTCCGCCTGCGATCGCCATGCCAGCTTTGGCCAGCGGAAACGCCGCGATCGCCGGAGCGGTGCTGACCACGAGTTGTCGGCGGGTGAGGCGATGGAACTTAGACATGTCTAAATTCTAGTTTCGGCATACTCCTGCCGCAAGACGAGCCCACATGAAGTTGATTTCCAAGACTCCGGAGCGGCCTCGAGCAGCGGAACCTCATGTCCAGGACGTCCTCCCGGGCGAGGCGGCGACGCTCCGAGCCGCCCACGCCTCGCTCGAGGGAGAACGCAAGGGCCCACGCGCGCTCTGGCCGTTTCTCGGGCCCGCGTTCATCGCCGCCGTCGCCTACGTCGACCCGGGCAACTTCGCGACCAACATCGCCGGTGGAGCGAAGTACGGATACCTGCTGCTCTGGGTCGTCCTGAGCGCCAACCTCATGGCGATGCTGGTCCAGACCCTCTCGGCGAAGCTCGGGATCGCGACCGGGAAAAACCTCGCTGAATGCTGCCGCGACCACTTCCCCAAGCCCGTTTCGGTCGGTCTCTGGATCCAGGCGGAAGGGATCGCGATGGCGACCGACCTCGCGGAGGTTATCGGCGCGGCGCTCGGGCTCTACCTGCTGTTCGGGATCCCGCTCTTTCCCGCTGGGCTGATCGCTGGAGCGGGCGCCTTCGCCATTCTCGCGCTCCAGCGCTACGGCTTCCGACGGCTCGAGGCCGCCGTCGCATCGCTGGTGGGCGTGATCGTCGTCTCGTTCGCTTGCCAGGTGTTCATCGCGAAGCCCGATGCGGGTGAGGTCGCGAAGCACCTCTTTCTCCCTGCCTTCTCCGGCACCGAGTCCGTCCTGCTCGCCGTCGGGATCCTCGGCGCCACGGTCATGCCGCACGTCGTGTATCTCCACTCGGCGCTCACTCAGTCGCGCGTCGAGGGCCGAAACGAGGAGGAGAAGCGCCGGATCCAGCGCTTTGAGCGGATCGACGTCGTGATCGCAATGTCGATTGCGGGCGCCGTGAACATCTCGATGCTCGCCATCGCTGCTTCCGTGTTCTTCGGTCTTGGGCTCGAATCGATCGAGGATGCGTTTCGCAGCTTCGAGAGCGAGCTCGGACGCACCGCAGCCGTGCTCTTCGGGATCGCCTTGCTTGCCTCCGGATTCTCGTCGTCCTCCGTGGGCACGATGGCCGGCCAGGTCGTCATGCAGGGATTCATCAACCGCAGGATTCCACTGTTCCTGCGACGGGCGATCACCCTGACTCCCGCTCTCGTGGTTCTCGGGTTCGGCGCCAACCCGAGTCGGTCGCTCGTCCTCTCCCAGGTCGTGCTCTCTTTCGGGATCCCGTTCGCCCTGATCCCACTGGTCGTGTTTACGAGCCGACGCAGCCTGATGGGTGGGCTCGCCAATTCGCGGCTGACGAATGTCGTCGCTGTGGGGGTAGCGACCGTGATCGTCAGCCTGAACCTCTTCCTGCTCTACGAGACGTTCCTCGGTGCCTAGGAATGCCACCTCGATCGGCCCGCGGGTAGAGTCCCGGTTCTAATGGGACGTGGCTCGAGAGCGATTCGTCGCTGGCAAAACGACCGGCAGCGAAAGAAAAAGGCGCGTGACAAGCGCCAGGCGGGCTCGAGCCCGGACAAGCCCAAGGCGCGCCGCTCTCGTGCCGCCACATGAGCAACGTCACCGCCGTCCACCTCTACGTCACAGACCTGGACCGCGCGGTCGACTTCTACTCGCGCCTCCTGGGTTACGGGCCACAGGCCGCCTACGACGAGGGGGAGAACGCCCATAGTGCGTTCTTCGTCCTCGAGCAGCGGACGTACCTCGTTCTCACCTGGGACCCGGATCGCGGCCGCGAAGCCGGTGGAAGCACGCGCCTCGAGCTCGCTGCCGACGACCTGGAGCAGGAAGTCGAGCGCCTGCGCAAGCGGGGGGTCGACGGGGGCGCAATCGTCCGCACCCGCTTCGGGACCGACGTGTACGACCTCGCCGACCCGGACGGGCATCTGATCCGCATCGGTCCTGCGTGGACGCTCCACGCGATCGAGGGCGCGGTCTAATCGCTCGACCCGGCAGGCCCTTCCTGATCGTCAATCCGCGGTCGGGAGACGATGAGCCGTCGGCCGAGGAGCTGGTCGCAGAGGCCGAGCGACGGGGGATCGACACCCACATGCTCGAACGCGAGGACGATGTCGCCGCGATCGCCCGGGAGCGTGCAGAGTCGGGCGTTCCCGCGCTCGGGATGGCCGGGGGCGATGGGTCGCTGGGAGCCGTGGCCGGCGAGGCTCTCGAGCACGACGTGCCCTTTGTCTGCGTCCCGTTCGGGACCCGGAACCACTTTGCCCGAGATCTCGGCCTCGACTGCGACGATCCGGTGTCCATGCTCGACGCTTTTCGCGGCGGCGAGGAGCGCCGAGTCGACGTCGGAACGGTCGACAGACGGGTCTTCCTGAACAATGTTTCGCTCGGGCTCTACGCGAGCCTCGTCCACGACCCCAGTCGCGACACGAAGAACAGGCTCGTGGCCGCCCTTCGGATGATCCCCGCCGCCTTCGGCAAGAGCCGTCAGCCGCTCGATCTCACGGTGGAGGTCGAAGGCCGGATGGAGCGGCGACGCGCGCTGGTCCTTCTCGTTGCGAACAACGACTACGCGCTGGACGCAATCTCGGACCTGGGCCGGCGAACCCGGCTCGACGAAGGGTGC
>DATLQD010000105.1:0-44388 GCA_035535315.1 Gaiellaceae bacterium | reverse complement strand
AGAATGCGCCGTCCGCCGAACCGCTCCTGCAGGTCGAGGAGCGACGGCACCGGATCTCGCAAGCCGAGCACGGCCTGCCAGTCGAAGTCGTCCGGCCGCAGGCGTCTCGGCCGGGGAGCGGGCGGGGGCTCCGGCTGGGCAAGGGCCTTCTCGATCGCCAGATAGCCGCGCTTCATGTCGGGGGAGCGGGCATGGTCGGGCTCGTTGATCTCCGCGACGAGGAACCGGGCGTGTTTTCCGATACGCGCGACGGCCCGGTCGAGGTCGAGCTCGCCGCTTCCGTAAGGCAGGCCCTCTCCGAGCAGCCCGTGGGCATCCGAGATGTGCGCCACGGCTGCAGCGGAGCCGAGCTCGTCGATGTAGCGGTCTAGTGTCAGGTCCTCGTCCGACGCAAGGCCGAAAAGCGAGGGATAGGCAGCCGCGAAGTTCTTGAAGAGCCCGGCGTGCGAGAGGTCGAGTGTGAAGCCGAGCTCCGGGACGCGCTCGCGCCATCGCACGAGGTCCTGCCAGTGGCCCCCGATCTGGGATACGAAGAGCCCTCCGACCCGCATCCGGAGCACCGGTGGAACGTTCTCGATCAGCGGCTCCACGCCGCGCTCCAAGCAGGTTTCTGCGTAGAAGCGGAGGAAGCGCTCGACCTCGGCTTCGTCGAGGGCGGGAGCGACGCGGAACTCAGCCGGCGCCAGCGGCGCATACAAGTGGATCGTGAGGATTGGTGACCCGATCGCGGCGGCAAAATCGGCGCTTCGCTCGATGCTGCGACGTGCCTCCTCGGTCAGCCGGTCGACGCAGACGAAGGCGCCACTCGGCCAGCTCACGGGTGCTTCGGCCGTCAGCGCGAGCCGGGCTCCTTCGGTCGCACCGAGCGTGGCGTCGACAGCCCGTTTGAGCGTGCTCTCGTCAGTCACGTCGCGCGGCGCGAGAGCCAGCTCGAGCCCGGCCCAGGGACCGCCTTCGAGGCGCTCGGCTATCTGCTCAAGGTCCGGAGCGGCCTTGAGCTGTGGGATGGTGGCGGAGCCAGTCGACATAGAGGGGTATAGCTTCCTCGAGGGGGCGGACGCCAAAGCCTAGTGTTGGCCCTGCCCTGTCCGCGCCGTAACTCAGGTTCTCGCCCGGCTCGAGGGCTCCTCCGGGAGTTTCGATCGGGGCCTCCGAGCCGGCCGCGTCGCGGACGAGCTCGGCGGCGCGCCGAAGCGGGGTCCCGACGCCGCTTGCAAGGGTCAGCGTCTTGTTCCAGCGCGCCTCAACCACGATCGCTTCCAGGGCCGGCACGAGGTCGTCGACGTAAACGAAGTCGCGCATACGCTCGGGGTCGCCGGGGATGACGATCGGCTCGCCCGCGAGTGCGCGCGCTGCGAAAGCTGCGATCGCGCCCGTCGCTCCCTCCCGCGCGACCTGACCGGGCCCGAAGACAGAGGTCAGCCTAATCACGGTCGCGGAAGCCGGATGGAGCCGGCAGGTCTCCTCTCCGAGCCGCTTCGAGAGCGCGTACGGGTCGGGCGGCGGGTCGAGGGCCGCTCGGACCGTGGACGGGAAGACGAGCCCGCAATCGTGCTCCTGGCAGCCCTCGAGCAGGTTGAGCGTCGTGCCCGCGTTCTGGCGTACTGCCCAGGCCGGATCCGAGCGCGAGCGTGCCGGATCGGGGACTCCCGCGAAATGGAAGACGGCATGGGCCCCCGCCAGCAGGTCGCGAGCAGCCGGGTCGCCGGAGTCGATCTCGATCGCCTCGCCGGCGAGCGCACGGCTCGCTCCGTGCGGACGCGAGACGCGCACGACATCGTGCCCGCCCTCCTCGAGCAGGTCGGCCACACGAGAGCCGAGGAAGCCCCGAGCGCCGGTGACGACGGCTCTCACGGGCGGAGGTACTCACGAACGGTGTGTCGGTAGTCGAAGGGGCTTCGCACCGTGAACGCCGGCTCGTCAGCGGGTTCCTCGCCTCGGGCCAGCCGGGCAACGTCGGCGACGGTGACCGTCTCGGCCGCCACGTTCACCACGCCTGGATCGGACTCGAGGAGGATCCTGGCGGCATCCTCGACGTGAACGACGCCGATCGTCGCCCTTCCACCGTCGTCGAATGGGAGTTCGGCCCCGGCCTCGGCCAGCCGGCGAAAGCGGTCGACGACCGTCTGGGACTCGGGCCGTTCGTGCTCGACAGGACTCGGTCCGTAAACGATGCCGAGGCGGAGGACGGCGAGGTCGAACCCGCGGCGCCGGGCGTAAAGCCCGAGGCAGAGCTCCGCGTAGACCTTCGAGAGATGGGCGAGGTCGCTCTGCGGGCCATAAGGTCGGTTTGCGTCCACGTCGCCTGTGAGGCCGGGGCCGTAGACGTGCAGCGAGCTTCCGTAGACGAGCATCGGGCCGCCACGCGCGGCAACCGCCTCGGCGACTCGCCGTGCTCCGGTCACGTTCGTCTCTTCGGTGTAGTCGGGCTCACGCTCGGAGAGCGGCCGGCTGGCCTGGGCGGCGAGTAGAAAGATGCGCTCAGGGCCCTCGGCCAGGAGCCGGTCGATCTGCTCGCGGTTTCGGATGTCGGCGGTCTCCACCCTGGCACCCCGCTCCTCGAGCTCTGCGAGTTGCTCCCGCTGCGTCGCGTACCAGTTGTCTGCGAGTACGACGTCAGTACCCGCCACGAGTGCACGCTCTGCCAGCGCCCCTCCGACGTACCCCGCGCCGAGCACGAGGATCAAGGGCTAGGGCGAGCCACTAGATCCGGTGGACGCCGGGGCCGGCCGGCACGACGTTCCGCGCGTCCACGACCACCTTCGCCTCGTCCCAGAGCGGCTGCTGGAGGAACTGGCGATGCTGGGTAAGCATGACGACGCAGTCGGCCTTGCCGACTTCGTCGGCCGACCACTCGACGCTCTGGTGCAGGCGGTCGTCGAGCTCGACCTCGGGAACCCAGGGATCGCAGTAGACGACATCGCCGCCTCGCGAGAGCAGCTGGCGCATCACCTCGAAGCTCGGCGACTCCCGCGTGTCGTGGACGTCTGCTTTGTACGCCATCCCGAGGAGCAGGATCCTCGAGCCCTTGATCGGGCGGTCGACGTCATTCAGCGCATCGCCAACTTTTCCCATCACGTAGAGCGGCATCCTCGTATTGATTTCGTGCGCGGCCTCGATCAGCTGGGGCGAATAGCCGTACTCGCGGAGGCGCGCCGCGAGGAAGTGGGGGACGACCGGGATGCAGTCGCCGCCGAGCCCCGGCCCGGGGTAATGCGGCAGGAACGCGAACGGTTTCGAGGAAGCAGCTTCGATCACCTCCCAAGCCGAGATCCCGAGCTTGTCGCACATGAGCGCGAGCTCGTTCGCGAGGGCGATGTTGACCGCCCGGAACGTGTTTTCGTGGAGCTTTGCGGTCTCGGCGACCATCGGGCTCGAGACCCTCACGACGACATCGACGATCTGCTTGTAGAGAAGCTCGGTCCGGCGCGCGCACTCCTCCGTGACGCCGGCGACGAGCTTCGGGGTCGTCTTGATGGTGAAGTTCTTGTTCCCAGGGTCGACCCGCTCTGGTGCGTAGCCGAGAAAAAAGTCCGTCCCCACCTTGCCGCCTCGACGCTTTAGGATCGGCAGGACGATCTCCTCGGTCGTCCCCGGAGACGTTGTGGATTGGAGGACGACGAGCTGGCCCGGCCGGATGTTCTCCGCCACGGATTCGGCCGCTGCGACGATGTAGGACGCATCCGGAGTCCGGGTCTTCGAGAGCGGGGTCGGGACGCAGATCGTCACGGCGTCGAGCTCCGAGACCGCGCCATAGTCCGTCGAGGCACTGAGATCGCCGTCGAGACTCTCGTAGCGTTCAGAGGGGACGTCCACGAGGTACGAGCGGTGCTCGCCGATGGCGCGCACGCGCTCGTCGTCCAGATCGACTCCCGTCACGTCGAAGCCGGCCTCGGCGAACGACATGGCCAGCGGCAGACCGGCGTAGCCGAGTCCGACGATGCCGACCTTCGCCTCGCGAGTTGCGATGCGCTCGTCGAACCCGGATGTGGTGGCAACTACCTCAGTCACGGCCACGATGCTAGCGACGTGGGAGGAGGGCTCGCGTTTCGGCCTGGATTGAGGATTGCCGGCCAGCGCCTCTGCTATAACCGCCGCATGTCCTTCCCCGAGGCGTTGCGTGCCCTCGTTGGGGACGGCGCGGCGGTCTGGGGCTTCCTCACGGCGATCGGCATCGTGCTCGCCCTGACGCCGCTGATCGCGCGTGTGGCCCCCCGGATCGGTGGTGTCGACGTCGGGGGCGACCGGCCTCGGGTGCACCAGAGCCCAGTCCCGCGGATCGGGGGCGTCGCGATCGTGGTCGCGATCCTGGTTCCGGCCGCGATCTTCATCCACCCCGAAGGGCCATACCTCGGAATTCTCGTCGGGACGCTGCTCGTTGCGGCGCTCGGCCTCGTGGACGACATCCGCGGCCTTCGTCCCAGCACGAAGTTCATGGGAGTCTGCGTGGTCGCGCTCATTCCGGTGCTCGGCTACGACGTCCGCTTCCACCATCTGACGTTGCCCGTCTTCGGCGACTTCGACCTCGGCTGGGTGGGATACCCCTTGACGATCCTGTGGGTCGCGGTCCTCGCGAACCTCATCAACCTGATCGACGGCATGGACTCCCTCGCTGCGGGAATCGTGTCCATCGCGGCGATGTCCTTTGCCGTCCTGGCGGCTTCGTTCGGGCGGTCGAACGCTGCCGCGCTCGCGGCCATCATCTGCGGAGCGACGCTCGCGTTCCTCCGACATAACTACCACCCAGCAAAAATCTTCATGGGCGATTCGGGCGCGCTTGCGCTCGGGTTCCTCCTCGCGACCGTGGCGGTCGAAGGTGTCCTGAAGACAGCGGCCACAATCGCGTTGGTCGCGCCGCTGCTCGTCCTGGCCGTGCCGATCCTGGATACGTCTTTTGTCGTGCTGAAGCGGCTCAAGTACCGCCGTCCCCCGTGGGACCCCGACCAGAACCACTTTTACCACCGCTTCATGAGGATCGGGCTCTCGCAGCGGCGGACCGCGGCGTACCTCCACCTGTGGGCCCTCCTGCTTGCAGCCTGGGCGGTGATGCTCCGGTTCGTGCCGCCTCGCCCGCGTGGTGTCTGGAACCTCGAGCACATGGTGATTGCCGCCGGAACCGGGCTCGTGGTCGTCGCAGCGTCGATCTGGATGGTCTACAGCCTCGAGATCCTGAAGGCGCGCCACCTGCGGGTGCTCGGCTTCGGGCGCGAGCCCGCCGAAGACCTTCCGGCCGAGGAGCCGGAGGAAGCCGTCGAGCGGGCCCTCACCGG
Source organism: Gaiellaceae bacterium (assembly GCA_035535315.1). Taxonomy (GTDB): domain Bacteria; phylum Actinomycetota; class Thermoleophilia; order Gaiellales; family Gaiellaceae; genus DASQGA01. The sequence goes on along the minus strand of DATLQD010000105.1, from coordinate 39,118 downwards.
ACCGCGCAGCTAGGCCAGCCAGGGAAGGGCGAGCCGGAGCAGCTCGGCGGGGTTACGCCGGATGCGCTCGCGCCAGGCACCAGGCGGTTTCTTCTCGATCTCGAGCTCAGCCGGGTCCGCCAGGAAGCGGAGCCTGCCCTCTCGGGCGAGACGCTCGTCCACCGCTCCGAGCTGCCCTTCGAAGATCGACCAGACGGGCGTGCCGAGCACAGCCGCCTCGCGGTTCATCGTGCCGCCGGCCGAGACGAGGAGATCGGCGAACGCAACGAGACTTCTCCCGTCCACCGATCGCTCAGGGACGTGGACTCGCTCGAGCCCGAGCGTCCGGATCGCCTGGCGCTGGCCCGGTGTTCGGGCGAGGACGACGGTCTGTGTCCGCTCGTCGGCCGAGAGGCGCCGCAAGAGCCCTGGCAGCAGCTCGTTCTCGGACCCGCCCAGGTAGAGGGCGTAGGAGGGAGCCGTCCGCACCACGCAGAGGACGGCGTCCTCGGGCGGCTCGAGCTCCTCGAGGACGGTCGGGTCGGGCACGAAGTCGGCGAGGTAGTACTCCTCCTTGAGGCCCGGGTAGCGGACGAGCTTGGGCGGGCGGGCTCCGTAGCGGGCGAGCCGCTCCGCCGGGATGGCGTCGGGCACCAGGACTCGATTAGCGAGCCGGCAATTGGCATGGTGCTGCAGAGCGGCCCACTCGTAGTCGAACATGGTCGTGTTGGGGATCCGCAGCGCACGGCAGGCGGGCGGTAGGTCGGTTGACCCGTGCGCGAGCGCGCAGTCAAAGCGCCGTCCGCGCGCGAAGCGGAGGAGTTGCGGCGCGCGCGCCAGAGCAGCACGCGCTTTTCCGAGGCGCGAGACGCCGCCGTGGTAGCCGAGCACGGTGTGGGGATGGCCCCAGTCCTCGAGTAGCTCGACGGTGTGTGAGAGCGGGCGCGCAGTGAGCGTCACGTCATGGCCGTCCGCCTCGAGTCGCTCGACGAGCGGGCGCAGGACGAGGACGTGCGCGGTGTTCGTGAGATCGGCCCAGACGCGCATCGGCCGCCTGAGGATAGACGGTGAACAAAGTCGCCTTCGAATTGGCTCTTTTTCGCAGAAACAAGCCGTTTCAGAGCGTCACGAAGTCGCGCCACGATCTCGTCGGGCGCTGATACAGTGCCCCCGGCCCGCATGACCGCCCACGTGACGGCAGAGCGCACATCCCTTGACCCTCTCGGCGCCGGAGCGCTCCTCCTCGCCGTCCTGGTCACGTGCGTGGGAGTGGGCGCGCTGGTTGGCTGGGCGGCCGGCTCAGTCGGCGTGGGCGTCGCGATTGGCTCCGTGATCGGCATCCCTGCTGCGATCGCGACCGTCTACCGCATGTATCGGAACATTGCGTAGGTAGTGGCCACCATGCTCACCCCGAGGCCGATGCCGGAGCGCCGCCTCCCCGTTGTCGCCGGCGGCGCGCTGGTTGCGCTGGCGCTGCCGATCTTCGCGATCGCCGGTTGGGGGCTCAGAGGCTGGGCGCTCGGCGCCGTCCTCTGGGCCGCGAGCCAGGCGCTTGGGCTGCTCTTTGCCCGCTTCGGGATCGGCGAGCCAAACCTACGCGGATCGGGAGTGGTCGCGTTCGGGATGATGGCCCGCGGCATCCTGCTCATGATCGTGGCGCTCGCTGTCGCCACCTCGGATCCCGGCCTTGCACTCGCCGGCGCGCTCGTCTACACGGCTGCCTACTCGCTCGAGCTCGGTCTCAGCCTGACGCTCTACTTCTCGGGAACGCCGAAGCAGTGAGCTTTGCCTTGATCCTGGCGGCTGCCGAGGACTTCCAGCCGCAGCACGAGTTCGAGCTGCCGGCTTGGGTGCCCATCAACCTCGGCCCGATCGACATGTCCATCAACAAGGCCGTCGTCTACCTCTGGGTAGGCGCCCTGGTAACCATCGTCCTGGGCATTTGGATCATGCGCTTCGGGCTCTCGCTCAGGCCGAGCCGGCGGCAGACGACGGGCGAGGCCCTCTACGAGCTGATCCAGGGGCAGATCGCGGAGGGCAACCTGCCGTCGAAGGCGATCGGGCGCTGGTTTCCTTACGTCGCCTCGCTCTTTCTCTTCATCTGGATCCTGAACCTGGTCGGGTTCGTGCCGCTCCCGATCTCCAGCGAGAAGTTCGAGCTCTTCGGGCTCGAGGTCCCGACCTGGGGGATCTACGCAGCTACCGCGAACTTGAGCGTGACGCTCGGCCTTGCCCTGATCACGTTCATCGCCACTCATGTGGAGGGCATCCGCTACAACGGGCCCGTTCGGTACTTCAAGAGCTGGATCCCGGCCGGCGTGCCGAAGGCTTTGCTCGTCTTGATCGCGCCGCTCGAGGTGATCTCGCAGTTCATGCGGTTGATCTCGCTCTCCGTCCGGCTTTTCGCGAACATGCTCGCAGGCCACATGCTGATCCTCGTCATGATCGGCCTGATCTTCATCTTCTCGTCGTACGCGATCGCGGTGATCGCGATACCGGTCGCGGTCGCCGTCTACATCTTCGAGGTGGCGATCGTCGTGACGATCCAGGCGTTCGTTTTCGCCCTGCTCTCCGCCATCTATATCGGTGGCGCCATCGAACCCGAACATTGATAGGAGGCTCGACTTGACCACCCTTTTTGCAGCACTCAACGGGGACGTCGCCGATCTGGGCAAGGCGATCGCGTTCGGCGTCGGCGTCGGTCTCGGCGCGGTCGGCGCGGGCATCGGCATCGGGAACATCTTCGGGTCGATGATCCAGGCCGTCGCGCGCCAGCCCGAGCTCCGCGGCGAGCTCACGGGCATCCAGTGGCTCGGCTTCGCCCTGACAGAGGCCGTCGTCTTCTACGCACTCCTGGGCGGGCTCCTCGCCTACGTCCTCGTGTAGATGGTGCCGATGACGGCGCTTCTTTACGCAGCGGAGGGGGGCGGGCTGATCTCGGTCGTCCCCGGCCTCATGATCTGGACGATTCTGACGTTCGCGATCGTTTTCTTCGTCTTGCGCCGCCTTGCGTTCGGACGCATCCAGGCAATCATCGACCAGCGCCGGGAACGAATCAGGCAAGCGCTCGACGAGGCCGACAAGGCGCGAGAAGAAGCCAGGCAGCTCCGCGAGTTGACCAGGAAGGAGCGCGAGGAGGCGAAAGCCGAGCGCGAGAGCATCCTGGAAGAGAGCCGGAAGCAAGGCCAGCAGCAGCTGGTCCAGGCACGGGCGCAGGCCGCGGAGGATCTCGAGCGGCGCCTCGAGGAGAATCGGAAGGCGCTCGAGGCCGAGAACAGGAAGTTGCGGGAGGCGATCCGCCGGGACGTCGTCGAGCTGACGCTGCTCGCTTCGGAGAAGGTGACCGGGAAGGTGCTCGACTCGGACGACCAGAAGCGCCTGATCGACGAGACGATCGAGGAGATCGACATCAAACGGATCGCCTCGGAGAACTAAGCGCCTGGTGCCCCTTCCAGCAATACTTGCCGGCCTCTGGCCCGCGATCACGCGGCGCCAGAGCCCACCCCCGCCCTTACCAAGGCTTCTAGCCTTGGCTGCGGACGAGGGCGGCCCCTCGCTTGGTGCTCTCGACCCAGAAGCTCGCCAGCATCACTGGAAGGAGCACTAAATGGCCGTCGTCCACCGGATCTACGCCCAGGCGCTTCTCGACGCGGCGCACGAGCAGGACAGCCTCCCGGTCGTCCGTGACGAGTTCGCTCAGTTCGCGGCAGCGCTTCAGGAGTCGGACGAGCTCGCGGCGCTCCTTGGCAATCCGCAGGTCGACAGCCGGGCAAAAGGAGACGTCCTCGATGCGGCGCTGGCCGGCGCGAACGAGGCGATCCGAAACTTCGTCCACCTGTTGGTGGAGAAAAACCGGATCGGCGAGGTGCTGGAGATCTACGAGGAGTGGGAGCGCCTCCTCGCCGCCGAAGAGCGGATTCTCGAGGTCGAGCTCACGACCGCAATCGAGCTCACCGACAAGGATGCTGCCAGGATCGTCAAGCAGATCGAGGCCGCTGCGGACCGCAAGGTCGAGGCAAGTCGGAGCGTCGACCCAGACCTGATCGGCGGGCTCGTCCTTCAGGCGGGATCACTCCGTGTCGACGCCAGCGTGCGCGGCCGGCTCGCGGACCTCCGTGAAGAGCTTTTGCAGAAGAGCTAACGAGAAGGAGACACGGTGAAGCTACGCCCAGAGGAGATCACCTCGATCCTGAAGCAGCGGATCGAGGAGTACGACGTCGACACAGAGCTCGCGGAGGTGGGCACCGTTCTCCAGGTCGGAGACGGGCTGGCGCGCGTGTACGGGCTCGAAAGCTGCATGGCCATGGAGATGCTCGAGCTCGAGCATGGCGTCACTGGCATCGCCTTCAACCTCGAGGAGGGAAACGTCGGTGTGCCGCTCTTCGGCGAGTGGGAGCACGTCCGCGAAGGCGAGTCGGTGAAGCGGACCGGAAAGGTCGTCAACGTGCCCGTCGGGGACGCGCTGGTGGGCAGGATCGTGAACCCGCTCGGCGAGCCGCTCGACGGCGCCGGGCCGATCGACTCGTCCGAGACGCGCCCGCTCGAGTTCAAGGCGCCCGGCGTCGTCAACCGCCAGCCCGTGAAGGAGCCGCTCCAGACCGGTATCAAGGCGATCGACTCGATGATTCCGATCGGCCGCGGCCAGCGCGAGCTCGTGATCGGCGACCGCTCCACCGGCAAGACCGCGATCCTCGTCGACACGATCCTGAACCAAAAGGGCCAGGACATGATCTGTGTCTACGTGGCGATCGGCCAGAAGGCCTCGACTGTCGCCCAGGTCTACGAGCGCCTGCGCGAAGCCGGAGCCATGGACTACACGATCATCGTCGCTGCGGACGCGGCCGAAGCCGCCCCGATCAAGTGGATGGCTCCCTTCGCCGGCTGCGCAATGGGGGAGTACTTCCTCTACGACGGCAAGCACGCGCTCTGTATCTACGACGACCTCTCGAAGCACGCAGACGCCTATCGCCAGATGTCGCTGCTCCTCCGGCGGCCGCCGGGGCGCGAAGCGTTCCCCGGGGACGTCTTCTACCTCCATTCCCGGCTCCTCGAGCGAGCCTGCAAGCTCTCGGACGACCTGGGCGGCGGCTCGCTGACCGCCCTGCCGGTGATCGAGACTCAGGCCGGCGATGTCTCGGCGTACATTCCGACGAACGTCATCTCGATCACGGACGGTCAGATCTTCCTGGAGAGCGACCTGTTCTACTCGGGCGTCCGGCCGGCCATCAACGTCGGCATCTCCGTCTCGCGCGTGGGCGGGAATGCACAGACGAAGGCGATGAAGAAGGTGGCGGGACGCTTACGTCTCGAGCTCGCCCAGTACCGCGAGCTCGAGGCCTTCGCGCAGTTCGGTTCCGAGCTGGACCCACAAACGCAGCGGACCCTGGCCAGGGGGGAGCGGATGGTCCAGACGCTGAACCAGCCGCAGTACCAGCCGTGGCCCATGGAGGACCAGGTCGTCGCGATCTACGCAGGGATCCACGGCCACCTCGACGACGTTCCGCCGGCCCAGGTGCCCAGGTTCCAGGAGGAGCTGCGGGAGTTCCTGCGCTCCGAAGGAGACATTCTCAAGGCCATCCGTGAAGAGAAGGACCTGACGGATGAGATCGTGGAGAAGCTCGAGGCCGCCATAGAGAAGTTCAAGCAGGGCTTCTCGGTGAAAGAGGAGCCGAGCCTGGCGGGAGCCGCCTCATAGCCTCCGTCCAGGACATCAAGCGGCGCGTCCGCTCTGTTCGAAACACGAGCAAGATCACCAAGGCGATGGAGCTCGTCGCCGCGGCGAAGCTGCGCCGTGCGGAGGCACGCATCGAGGCCCTGCGCCCCTACGCAGAGCGGATGCGCGAGCTGATGATCGGTACAGCTCGTGCGACGCCGTCACGCGGCTTCCCGCTGCTCGAGGAGCGGGAGAACGCGAGCTCGGTGGCGATCGTTCCCCTGACCGGCGACCGCGGGCTCGCGGGCGGGTTCAACGCCCAGATCATCCGTCGTGCGCTCGGCCTGGAGCGCGAGGCCAGGGAAGCCGGCCAGGATGTCCGGTGGGCGGTGATCGGCAAGAAGGGCCGCTCTACCCTTCGGTTCCGCCGCCTCGAGGTCGAACAGGCCTGGGTCGACTTCACGGACCGGCCTGAGTACTCGGACGCCGCAGCGATCGCGCGGAAGCTCGCCGAGCTTTTCACGGAGCGGGTCGTCGACCGGGTCGTCATCGTCTACAACCGGTACGAGTCCGCGCTGACGCAGCGGGTCGTCGTCGAGGATGTGCTGCCCATCCCGCGGCACGCTCTCGAGGAGGACGAAGAGAAGAGCGCGCACGAGATCGCGCTGGAGGGCGACTTCATCTACGAGCCGGAGCCGGACATCATCCTCGACCGCCTACTCCCGACCTACCTCGAGACGACGATCTACCGCGCGCTGCTCGAGTCTGCAGCGTCAGAGCATGGCGCTCGAATGACCGCGATGCGGAATGCGTCCAAAAACGCCGGCGAGCTGATCGACCGGCTCACGCTGGAGATGAACCGTGCCCGCCAGGCCGAGATCACGCAGGAGATTCTCGAGGTCGTCGCAGGCGCGGACGCGCTCGAGGGTTAGCTCGACCGGTCCGGCCCCAACAGCTGGCACGGGCACGATCCATCAATTACACTCGCGCGGCGTCTAAAGGAGGACGGGCATGAGCGCGCCAATCGCCACCGAGCCGGACGCCGTTCAGCTCGAGCCAGTCGGATCGCCCGAGACTGTCGTCGGCCGCTCGCCGCGGCAGCTCTTCTGGGCCCGCTTCAAGCAGGACAAGGCCGCGCTCGTCGGCCTCGTGGTGATCATCCTGCTGATCCTGCTAGCGCTCCTCGCACCGGTGATCGCGAACATCGTGGGCCACGGGAAGAACGAGCTGTTCGGCTCGACGGCGACGGATCAGTTCGGGCTTCCGAAGGGACCGTCTAAAGATTTCCTCATGGGCGCGGACACGGCCGGCCGCGACGTCTTCGTGCGCGTCATCTACGGCGCCCGAACCTCCCTCATCGTCGCAATCGGAGCCACGGGGATCGCAGTCCTCATCGGGATCGTCCTCGGCCTGCTCGCCGGGTACTTCGGCGGCACCATCGACACGATCATCTCGCGCGGAACCGACATCATCCTCTCCGTTCCCTCCCTCCTCTTCGCAATCGGGATCGTCGCCGTCTGTTCCACGTCGGCGAAGGGCTGCCTCGGCGGCCTCGTCAAGCCGGGCCTCACGCTCGTGATCTTCGTGATCTCGCTCTTCACGTGGCCCTACATCGCCAGAATCGTGCGGGGCAACACGCTCTCGCTCCGTGAGCGGGAGTTCATCGAGGCGAGTCGCTCGCTGGGCGCAAGCCACACCCGGATCATGTTCCGGGAGGTGCTGCCGAACCTGGTCGCGCCGATCATCATCTACGCGACGCTCCTCATCCCGCAGAACATCCTCTTCGAGGCCGCGCTTTCGTTCCTCGGCCTCGGGGTTCCCCAGAGCATTCCGTCCTGGGGCCGCATGATCTCGGACGCCGCCCGCGTCTTCGAGGTCGCCTGGTGGCTCATGGTTTTCCCAGGTCTCTTCCTGATCGCCACGACGCTCGCGTTCAACCTGTTTGGCGACGGCCTGCGCGACGCGCTCGACCCCCGCAGCGGTCGGTAACGGTTAGCGCGTCGTCGTAATCATCCGATACGAGGCGCTTCTAACTTCGGGGCGGCATGGTCGTCTCTTGTCCTCGGATGGTTCCGTTCCCCGACTGCCGTCCTAGTGCGGCTGGAAAGGAAAGGTGAAGACCGTTCGAACTCTGACGAACTGTTCCGGCATCGAAATGGGAGAGAAAAATTGCCACGTAGACGATTTGCACTGATTGCGCTCTTCGCGCTCGTGCTCGCGCTTGCAGCTTCGGCGTGCGGCGGCGGGGACGACGAGGGAACTAACACGAGTGGCGCGACCGACACCGGGCAGGCCGGCGCGGTGACCAAGGGCGGGATCTACCGCATGGCAGGGTCGTCCTACGAGTTCACCGGGGGCTTCGATCCGACCGGAGAATATCTCGGGACGGCACTCGGTCTCTACTCGAACCTCCTGCTCCGAAACCTCGTGGGCTACCAGCACGTGAACGGCGCGGCTGGGAACGAGCTCGTCCCGGACCTCGCCACCGACTTGGGCGAAATCTCGGACGACGGCCTCACGTACACGTTCACGCTGAAGGACGGCGTGATGTTCGGTCCTCCGGTCAGCCGCCCGATCACCTCCAAGGACGTCGCCTACGCCTTCGAGCGGATCGGCACCGAGGCGCTCGTAGCCCAGTACGGCTTCTACTACACCGTCATCAAGGGCATGGCCGAGTTCACGGCCGGCGATGCCAAGACGATCTCGGGCATCGAGACGCCCGACGACAAGACGATCGTTTTCACGCTGACTCAGCCGACGGGCGACTTCCTCTACCGGGTGGCGATGCCAGCTGCCGCCCCGATTCCACCGGAGGTCGGTAAGTGCTTCAAGAAGGCCGGCGAGTACGGCCGCAACGTTGTGTCCTCGGGCCCGTACATGTTCGAGGGCTCGGACAAGGTTGATGCGAGTAGCTGCGACACGATCAAGCCGGCATCCGGTTTCGATCCGACGCGGGATATGTCACTCGTCCGGAACCCCGACTACGACCAGTCGACGGACGACACGCGTGAGAACAACGTCGATGGGTTCGACTACAGCCTGAACACGAACATCAAGGACATCTTCAACAAGATCGAGGCGGGCGAGCTTGACGGTGAGATCGAGGCCGAGCCAGCGGAGGTTCTGCGCAAGTACTCGACCACCTCAGACCTCAAGGACAGGCTCAAAGTCGGGGCAGGAGACCGCACCTGGTACATCACGATGAACCTCACACAGCCGCCGTTCGACGACATCCACGTCCGCAAGGCCCTGAACTGGGCCATGGACAAGGCCGGTCTCCAGCGAGCGTGGGGCGGTCCGATCAAGGGCGCGATCGCCAACCACATCGTCCCCGACACGATGTTCAACGGGGATCTCGACGACTACGCGCCGTACGGAACGGAGAACGACGCGGGCGACGTCGACAAGGCCAAGGAAGAGATGAAGCAGTCCAAGTACGACACGGATCAGGACGGCCTCTGCGACGCTCCGGAGTGCTCCGGCGTCCTGTTCGTCAACCGGAACACGCCTCCCTGGACCGACATGGAGCCGCTCATCGAGCAGGGTGCTGCCAAGGTTGGCATCAAGCTGAACACACGTGAGTTCGAAGACGCGTACCCGGTCATCCAGGACACGGGCAAGAAGGTCCCCGTCTCGGCCGTCCCCGGCTGGGGCAAGGACTACGCGGATCCGTCCACGTTCATGGTGCTCTTCGACAGTCGGTCGATCCTCCCGCAGGGGAACGTGAACTACTCCCTCGTGGGCCTGACTCCGGAACTGGCGAAGAAGGACAAGATCGAGGGAACGCTCACGGATATCCCGAGCATCGACGCCGACATCGACAAGTGCAACAAGCTCTTGGACGCTGAGCGTCTCACGTGCTGGGAAGACATGGACAAGAACCTCATGGAGAACATCGTCCCGTGGGTGCCGTATCTCGACGCGACCAACGTCGACACGATCGGCCCCGCCGTGTCGAAGTACGAGTACGACCAGTTCTCCGGCACGACGGCCTACTCGAGGGTCGCCGTCGACGTGTCGAAGCAGAAGTAAGAACGCAAGTAGGAAATGTCATGGAGAGTCGCCCCGTTCTTGGGGCGACTCTCCATGATTCTCGGGTTAGACTTCCAGTGAGTCTCGTGGTCGACGCCGAGTAGAACGGAGAAGCTGATGGGGCGCTACGTGATCCGACGAATGCTCTGGGTTGTCCTCGTCGTCCTCGTGGTCACGATGATCACGTTCGTCATCTTCTACGTCATGCCGCCGACCGACCCGGCCACGCGGTTTGCAGGTAAGCAGCCCACCCCCGAACTCGTCGCACAGGTCAAGGAGCAGCTAGGCCTCGACAAGCCCGTCTACCAGCAGTACGCCCTGTTCGTGAAGCGGCTGTTTTTGGGCGACGAGTACGGCTGGCCCGGGCTCGGGTTCAACTACGACGGCCGGGTATCCGTCCGCGACGAGATCGTCAGGCGGGCGCCGATCTCGTTCCAGCTCGCCTTCGGAGCGGCCATCATCTGGCTTGTCATGGGCATCTCGATCGGGATCGTGTCGGCCCTGAAGCGCCGCACGTTCCTGGATCGCTTCGCAATGGGCTTCGCGCTCTTCGGGGTCTCGGCGCCGGTGTTCTGGCTTGGCCTCATGGGTCTCTTCATCTTCTGGCAGAAACTCGGGCTCTTGCCTGGGACGGGCTACGTGCCGTTCAGCGTGAACCCGTATGACTGGTTCATGCACATGATCATGCCCTGGACGGTCCTGGCCCTTCTCTATGCCGCGTACTACGCCCGAATGGTGCGTGGAAACCTGATCGAGACTATGGGCGAGGACTACATACGCACGGCGCGGGCGAAGGGCCTCTCCGAGAACAAGGTCGTCGGCAAGCACGGCCTCCGCGCAAGCCTGACTCCGGTCGTGACGCTCTTCGGCATCGACCTCGCGCTCCTCCTCGGCGGCGCGATCATCACCGAGACCGTCTTCAACCTCCCCGGTATCGGCTCCTGGGTGATCCAGTCCACCGTCCGAGGCGACCTGCCGGCGGTGCTCGGGGTCACGGTCCTCGCGTCCTTCCTGGTGGCATTCCTGAGCCTCTGCGTCGACATCGTCTACGCATGGCTCGACCCGCGCGTCCGTTACTCGTAGACTTCCCGCTTCCCGTCTGAGGAGATATGGCCGAAGCCCTCTTCGAGGTCAAGGACCTCCGAGTCCATTTCAATACTCCCGACGGCGTCGTGAAGGCGGTCGATGGCCTGTCCTTCACGGTCGAGAGGGGAGAGACCTTCGGCATCGTGGGCGAGTCCGGCTCAGGCAAGAGCGTGACCTGCTTGACCGCGCTCGGCCTCACCAACCGCAAGGCCGCCGATATCACCGGGGAAGTGCTCTTCCAGGGCAAGAACCTTCTCGAGCTTCCGCCAAACGAGCTTCGAAAGATCCGCGGGAAGGACCTCGCGATGATCTTCCAGGACCCATTCGCGTGCCTGCACCCCTTCTACCGGGTCGGCGACCAGATCGTCGAGGCCGTCCAGGCGCACGAGGACGTCCCGAAGGAGAAGGCGCGCGAGCGCGTCGTCGAGCTCCTGTCTGCGGTCGGCATCCCGAAGCCGAAGGAGCGGTTCCGCGATTATCCGCACCAGTACTCGGGAGGCATGCGCCAGCGCGCGATGATCGCGATGGCGCTCGTACACAATCCGGACATCCTGATCGCGGACGAGCCCACCACCGCACTGGACGTCACCGTCCAGGCTCAGATCCTCGACCTGATCGACCGCGTGAAGAAGGACTTCAACATCGGCGTCATCCTGATCACGCACGATCTCGGAGTCGTCGCCGACGTCGCCGCGAAGGTCATGGTCATGTACGCCGGACGGGCGATGGAGCGCGGGACGAAGGACGAGGTCTTCTCGCAGCCCTTGCACCCGTACGCGTGGGGCCTCCTCGAATCGATTCCCACGGTGACCCAGAAGGGGACGCGATTGATCCCGATCGAAGGCGCGCCGCCCTCCCTTATCAACGTCCCGCCAGGCTGTCCGTTCCACCCGCGCTGTCCGCACAGGTTCGAGCCGTGCGACAAGGAGGTCCCACCCCTCAAAGACCGGGGCGGCGGGCATCCGGAGGCGTGTCACCTCTCGATCGAGGAGAAGCGACGGCTCTGGTCGACCCGTGAGGCGCGGCGCTTGAAAGAGGCAGTGTGAGCGTCACTCGCCTCCGGCTCGCTCTCGCAGGGGCACGGCCAAAGGGCGGCCTATGAGCGTCTCTCGCCTTCGGCTCGCTCCCGTGGGGGAAACCATGTTTCCCCCACGAGCCCCCTTCTTTGACCCGGTGGAGGAACCTCCCGGTTCCCCCACACCCCCTCCACACGCTCATAGGCCAAGGAGCGGCCTATGAGCGTCTCGACGCCGGCCTCCGTCGGCTCGGACTCCCCGCCCGCCGAGGGGGCCCTCGTTTCCGTCCGCAACCTGAAGAAGTACTTTCCGATCACGCGCGGGATCATCTTCCAACGGGAAGTGGGCCGGGTGCAGGCCGTTGACGACATCTCGTTCGACATTTATCCCGGCGAGACACTCGGCCTGGTCGGCGAGTCGGGCTGCGGGAAGTCGACGACTGCCCGCCTCGTCATGAAGCTCCTCGACGCCACCGCCGGCTCGGTCACGTTCGAGGGCACGGAGATTACGAAGCTCTCGCAGCGGAAGATGCGGCCGTACCGCCGCCAGATGCAGATGGTCTTCCAGGACCCGTACGCCTCGCTCAACCCGCGCCAGACGGTCGGCCAAATCATCGGGGCTCCTTTCTCGATCCACAAGACGGAGGGCGACACGAAGCGTCGCGTCCGTGAGCTCATGGATCGCACCGGGCTGAATCCCGAGCACTACAACCGCTATTCGCACGAGTTCTCGGGCGGCCAGCGCCAGCGCATCGGGGTCGCGAGAGCGCTCGCGCTCTCCCCGAAGCTGATCGTGTGCGACGAGCCCGTGTCGGCGCTCGACGTCTCGATCCAGGCGCAGATCCTGAACCTCCTCGAGGGCCTCCAGGAAGACTTCAACCTCACGTACCTCTTCATCTCGCACGACCTCGGGGTCGTCCGCCACGTCTCCGACCGGATCGCGGTCATGTACCTCGGGCACATCGTCGAGGTCTCGGACGCGGACACGCTCTACGAGAACCCGAAGCACCCGTACACCGCCGCGCTTCTGTCGGCGGTTCCCAAGGGGTTCACCTCCGACGGTCACGCCGCCTCGGAACGGATCGTCCTCGAGGGCGACGTCCCTTCTCCGGTCGACCCGCCGCCCGGCTGCCCGTTCCATCCTCGTTGCCCGAAGGCGAGGCAAGTCGCGGGCCCCGACGAAGAAGTGCCGGAGAACTGCCGTACCGAGCGTCCTCCACTAGGCGAGGTCGAGGCTCGCCACCGCGCCGCCTGCTGGTATCCGCTGGAGAAGGGCGAAAAGCTCCAGCAGGCCGCCCACGTGTAGGCTTTTCTGCTCTCGCCGGCCCTCCCGGGCTAACCCTTCTGCACTGCGCGCGTCGAAAGAGGCAGGAATGGGCGTGAAGCCGATCGATCCACTGTGCGAGCGAACCCGCGCCTGGGCTTCGCTCGAGCTCGACGGAGAGCTTTCCGAGCTAGAGGGCGTACTCTTTCACGAGCACGTTCGCGGCTGTGAGGATTGCGCCGACGCCGTCGAGGATCTGCGCCGGATCGCGGCGATCGTTCGCGCGACGCCGCTCGCCGAGCCGAGCCGCCGCGGCTTCGAGTTCCCGGCCCGCGCTGTGCAACCGCGCGCACGCCCTCTGGCCGTCCGCGCCCTCGTCGCCGCCACGGTGATCGCGCTCGCGGCGGGGCTCGGCCTGCTCGGGAACTCCCTCGGGAAATCGCCGAGCGCGCCACAGCCGACCTCCCCCGAGATCGCCTTCTTCCCGCGGAGCATCGATAACGAGATCCGCCAGCTTCGCCAGCCGGCGCTCCAGAACCCCAGGCAGCGCGTCGGCCCCAACGGTCGGCTGAGGGCCTTCGTCTGAGAGCCCGGTACCGGCCGCGTCCAACTTGGGCGCGAAGCTAGACTCCGCGCCGGAACCACCCGAGCCAGGAGTCCCATGCCCGAGAACGGAAAGTCGCCGGCAGGCGTCGGCAAGGTTGTCGAAATCCGAGGCGTCGTCCTCGACGCCGTCTTCCCCGGCGATCTACCTGAGATCAACCACGCACTCAGAATCAAGGTGGCCGGCGAGGAGGGCCGCCCCGAGGTCGATCTGATCGCAGAGGTGCAGCAGCACCTCGGAAACGACCGCGTTCGCGCAGTCGCGATGGACACGACGGACGGCCTCGCGCGTGGCGTCGACGTCGAGGATCTCGGCGAGCCGATCAGCGTCCCGGTCGGAAAGGCGACCCTCGGACGGCTCTTCAACGTGCTCGGGGAGACGATCGACGATCGCGACGAGAAGCTCGAGGACGAGGAGCGCTGGCCGATCCACCGGGACGCGCCCTCCTTCGAGGACCTGCAGCCGACGGTCGAGATCTTCGAGACCGGCATCAAGGTCATCGACCTGCTCGCCCCGTACGTAAAGGGCGGGAAGGTCGGTCTCTTCGGCGGAGCGGGCGTCGGAAAGACGGTTCTGATCCAGGAGCTGATCCGGTCGATCGCCGAGGAGCATTCCGGTCTCTCAGTCTTCGCCGGGGTCGGCGAGCGGACGCGCGAGGGGAACGACCTCTATATCGAGATGACCGAGTCCGGGGTGATCGACAAGACCGCGCTCGTCTTCGGCCAGATGAACGAGCCGCCGGGCGCACGCCTCCGAGTGGCCCTCTCCGGGCTCACGATGGCCGAGTACTTCCGCGAGCAGGGGCAGGACGTCCTCCTCTTCATCGACAACATCTTCCGCTTCGTGCAGGCAGGCTCAGAGGTCTCCGCGCTGCTCGGGCGGATGCCCTCTGCGGTCGGATACCAGCCAACGCTTGCAACCGAGATGGGCCAGCTCCAAGAGCGGATCACCTCGACGCGAACGGGCTCGGTGACCTCGGTGCAGGCGATCTACGTGCCCGCCGACGACCTCACCGACCCGGCGCCGGCGAACACCTTCGCCCACCTCGACGCGACCACAGTGCTGAACCGGGCGCTGACCGAGCAGGGGATCTATCCAGCCGTCGACCCGCTCGACTCCGTCTCCCGGATCATGCAGCCGGGCGTCGTCTCCGACGAGCACTACGCGACCGCCACGGGCGTCCAGGAGATCCTCCAGCGCTACAAGGAGCTCCAGGACATCATCGCCATCCTCGGGATGGAGGAGCTTTCCGACGAGGACAAGGTCATCGTCCAGCGCGCCCGGAAGATCCAGCGCTTCCTTTCACAGCCGTTCTTCGTCGCGGAGCAGTTCACCGGCACCCCCGGCAAGTTCGTGGCGCTCGAGGACACGATCAAGGGCTTCTCGGAGATCCTCGAGGGAAAGCATGACGATCTGCCCGAGGGCGCCTTCTACATGGTCGGAACAATCGAGGAAGCGGTCGAGCGGGGCAAGGAGATGGGCGGCGAAGACAAGGCCGAGGCCAAGGAGGAGCCGGAGGCGGAGGAGGCCGAGGCCGAGAAGGCCGGCGAGCCCTCCGAGGAGCGCGAAGCCGAGCCCAGTCCCGCCTAGATCTGACCATGGCCGAGGGCACGGGCAAGACATTCGAGCTCTCCCTGGTCACGCCCGACGGTGCTGCGTACGAGGGCGAGGTCGAGATGCTGATCGTGCCCGGCGCCGACGGTGAGATCGGCGTCCTGGCACGCCATGCGCCGCTGGTCGCCATGCTGAAGGCGGGGGAGATCCGCGTTAAGGCCGACGGGTCCTGGGAGAGCTTCGCGGCGGGACCGGGCTACTTCAAGGTGCAGCAGGACCGGGCGATCGTCCTCGTCGACGACGCTGTGCGGGCTGAGGACATCGATGTCGAGGCGGCCAAGCGCGAGATCGAGGAGGCCAGGGCGCTCCTCGAGCGTGCCGAGTCGGGCGACGAAGACCTCGACCTCTGGAAGGTCGAGCAGCAGCTTCGTCACGCAGAGAACAAGCTCGAGGTTGCGGGCCGCGGCTGAGCCGCTACTCAGTACGTTAATGGGGCATTAAGCCGGGACTGGAGCCTTGCGCTCCCCCCGGACGCTCTCGGTAGCTTGAAGCGTCCGTTCCAATCGACCTCCGAAGGAGGCTCAAATGATCTATTCGCTCCTGCGCTCCATTGTCGGGCTCGAGGCCGGCCGTTCGTGCCGGGCGTGTTCCGAGTCGATCTCATCGCGCGATCCATTCGGCCTCAGCGAGGGGGTCTGTCACCCCTGTCGCGAGCACTGACCGAGTCTCGAATCGAGACAGCAAGGAGCTCCCGCCTGCAGGCGGGAGTTTTCGTTTTCAGGACAAAATCGAGTGCTCCTGGCCCGAGCCGCAGGTCGAAAGGCAGAATGAACGGATGGTCACGACCGCCGTCTCCGCCGAAACGCGCCTCAGCGAGCTCCTCGGCCAGCGGATCGTCGTGCTGGACGGCGCCTGGGGAACGATGCTTCAGCGGCTCGAGCTCGACGACGCGGACTATCGCGGAGAGCGGTTTCGCGAGCACCCGCAGGACGTCAAGGGCGATCCCGATCTTCTAAATCTCACGCGTCCGGACGTCGTTCTCGACGTCCATCGCGCCTACCTCGACGCCGGTGCGGGGATCACGACGACCAACACGTTCACCGCCACCTCGATCGGCCAAGCGGACTACGGGCTCGAGGACGCGGTCTATGACATCAATCTGGCGGGCGCCCGACTCGCGCGCCAGGCGTGCGACGAGCGCACCGATGGAGACAGGTTCGTGGCCGGATCGGTCGGCCCGCTGAACCAGACGCTGTCGCTGTCGCCGAAGGTGGAGGACCCCGCCTTTCGGCGCGTCACCTTCGACGACGTGCGGGAGAGCTACGCGGGACAGATCCGCGGGCTCGTCGACGGCGGCGTCGACCTCCTGCTCGTCGAGACGATCTTCGACACGTTGAACGCCAAGGCGGCGATCGCGGCTGCACACCAGGTCTTCGAGGAAAAGGGTGAGAGCTTGCCGCTCTGGATCTCCGTCACGATCGTCGACAGGAGCGGCCGTACGCTCTCTGGCCAGACGATCGAGGCATTCTGGACGTCGGTCGAGCATGCGAGTCCTCTCGTCGTGGGGGTCAACTGCGCGCTCGGGGCGAAGGAGATGCGTCCCTACGTCGCGGATCTCGCCCGGCTCGCACCTACCTACGTCAGCTGCCACCCGAACGCAGGGCTTCCGAACCCCTTCGGCGGCTACGACGAGCAGCCCCACGACACGAGCGGGTTCTTGCGTGAGTTCGCCGAGGCCGGGCTGGTCAACATCGTCGGCGGCTGCTGCGGGACGACACCGGACCACGTGCGCGCGATCGCGGCTGCCGTCGACGGCCTGGCCCCGCGGGAGCTGCCCGGGCCGCGACAGGTCGCCCGCCTGAGCGGGCTCGAGCCCTTCACGTTCACGGGCGACACGAACTTCGTGATGATCGGGGAGCGCACGAACGTGACCGGGTCGGCGCGCTTCCGCAAGCTGATCGAGGCCCGGGACTTCCAGGGAGCGGTCGACGTCGCGCTCGAGCAGGTTCGAGGCGGGGCAAACATTCTCGACGTCAACATGGACGCAGACCTGCTCGAGTCGGAGCAGGCGATGACGACCTTCCTGAACCTGATCGCCACCGAGCCCGAGGTCGCGCGCATCCCGATCATGGTGGACAGCTCGCGCTGGTCCGTGATCGAGGCAGGTCTCAAGTGTGTGCAGGGGAAAGGCGTCGTCAACTCGATCAGTCTCAAGGAGGGGCAAGAGGAGTTCCTCGCCAGGGCGCGCGAGGTGCAGAGCTTCGGCGCCGCCGTCGTCGTCATGGCCTTCGACGAGCAGGGGCAGGCCGACACGGTCGAGCGGAAGGTCGAGATCTGCGGCCGGGCCTACGACCTCCTCCTCGGCCAGGCGGGCTACCAGCCCGAGGACATCATCTTCGACCCGAACATCCTCGCGGTGGCGACCGGCATGGAGGAGCACAACGACTTCGCGAAGGCGTTCATCGACGCGATCCCGCTGATCAAGGAGCGCTGCCCCGGCGTCAAGATCTCCGGCGGCATCTCGAATCTCTCGTTCGCGTTCCGCGGCAACGACGTCGTCCGGGAGGCTATCCACTCGGCCTTCCTCTACTACGCGATCCGCGCGGGGCTCGACATGGGGATCGTGAACGCGGGCCAGCTCGTCGTCTACGAGGACATTCCGCCCGAGCTCCTCGAGCACGTCGAGGACATCATCTTCAACCGGCGGCCCGACGCGACCGATCGGATGGTCGCCCTGGCGGCGTCCGTCCGCGGCGAGGGCACCAAGCGTGAGCTTGACCTGAGCTGGCGCGAGGCCCCGGTCGAGAAGCGCCTCTCCCATGCGCTCGTACACGGGATCGTCGACTTCATCGAGGAGGACACCGAGGAGGCCAGGTCGCGTGCCGCCCGGCCGCTGGACGTGATCGAGGGCCCGCTGATGGACGGGATGAAGATCGTCGGCGACCTCTTCGGCTCCGGGAAGATGTTTCTGCCGCAGGTGGTGAAGAGCGCGCGCGCGATGAAGCGCGCGGTTGCCTACCTCGAGCCGTACATGGAGGCCGAGAAACTCGCCACGGGGGGCAATGGCCGGGCGCGGGGCAAGGTTGTCCTCGCGACCGTGAAGGGCGACGTGCACGACATCGGGAAGAACATCGTCGGAGTCGTCCTCGGCTGCAACAACTACGAGGTGATCGACCTCGGCGTCATGGTGCACGCCGACCGGATCCTCGACACCGCGGTCGAGGAGGGGTGCGACCTGGTCGGGCTCTCCGGCTTGATCACGCCGTCCCTGGACGAGATGGTCAACGTCGCGAAGGAGATGGAGCGGCGCGGTCTCGACCTACCGCTCCTGATCGGAGGAGCGACGACCTCCCGCCAGCACACGGCTGTCAAGATCGCGCCTGCGTACGGCCAGCCGACGCTGCACGTGCTCGACGCCTCACGAGTCGTGGGCGTCGTAGCCGACCTTCTCGACCAGGACCGGCGCGCGACCCTGGATACCGGTAACCGCGAGGCGCAGGAGCGCCTCCGAGGGCTCCACGCGGACCGGGACCGAAAGCCGCTCCTGTCCTACGAGGCCGCCCGTGCAAATCGGACGAAGATCGAATGGCGACGGGAAGACCTGGCCGCGCCGCCCTTCACGGGCGTGCGTCTGGTCGAGCCGTCGCTCGCCGTGCTCCGCGAGTACATCGACTGGCAGTTCTTCTTCTACGCCTGGGAGCTCAAGGGCAAGTACCCCCAGATCCTTGACGACCCGGAGAAGGGCGAGGCCGCGCGCAGCCTCTTCGCGGACGCGAACTATCTGCTCGACAAGATCGTCGCGGAAGAACTCCTGACCGCGCGCGGCGTCTACGGGTACTGGTGCGCGGCGGCCGAGGGCGACGACATCGTGCTCGCGGACGGCACTCGCTTCTGCATGCTGCGCCAGCAGTCCGACTACGGCGACGAGCGGCCGAACCGCTCTCTGGCGGATTTTGTCGCGCCTGCGGACACTGGCTTCCCGGATCACATCGGTGCGTTCGCGGTCACGGCCGGGATCGGCGCGGACCAGCTCGCGGGCCGGTTCGAGCGCGAGCAGGACGACTACAGTGCGATCATCGCGAAGGCGCTTGCGGACCGCCTCGCCGAAGCTTTCGCGGAGTACCTGCACGAGCACGCCCGCCGCGAGTGGTACGAGGCCGGTGAGGCCCTGCCGAAGGAGGATCTGATCGCGGAGCGTTTCCGGGGCATTCGCCCGGCGTTCGGCTATCCGGCGTGCCCGGATCACACCGAGAAGCCGAAGCTCTTCGACCTGCTCGGGGCACGCGAGGTCGGGATCGAGCTGACGGAGACGAACGCGATGCTTCCGGCCGCCAGCGTGAGCGGCATCTACCTCGCGCATCCGGCTGCCCGCTACTTCTCGCTCGGGCGAGTCGCACGCGATCAGGTGGTCGACTACGCCGGCCGCAAGGGGGCCTCGGTGGTCGAGGTGGAGCGCTGGCTCAGCCCGAATCTGGCCTACGAGCCACCCGCGTCCTAACCCACGTGCCTAAGGGCGAGGTCCGGCTGCGTGCTTCGGTATCCTCGCCGGGGTCGCCTTTCGGGCGACTCTTCGTATGAAGACGACGCTGAAGAGAGGCACAGGCCGGGGGAGCTCCAACGGCTCGAACGGCCACACGACCGTCCCTCCACTCAGCCCTTTGACGCCAATCGCGCGGTACGGCGGCCCGCCCCGCCGTACCTGGCCGCGCCGGATCGGAAAGGCCCTCCTCTGGCTTGTCGTCGTCCTCCTGATGTTGGCGGGCGCGCTCGTGGGCGGGTTCTGGCTCTGGATCAACGAGAGCGTCTCCGCCGTCCGCGCACACACCAAAGAGGCGATCGAGGCCGAGAAGGTCCTCGACGTGCCGCTCCCCGGCCAGCCTACCGTGGCCATGGTCCTCGGCTACGACAAGCGCTACGGCGAGGGGAAAGGCGCCAAGTCCCGGTCGGATACGATCATGCTGATCAGGCTCGATCCGCAGGGGAAAACCGTCTCGATGTTGTCCTTCCCGCGCGATCTCAACGTCGAGATCCACTGCAGGGGCCGGACGACCTACACCGCGCGCATCAACGAGGCGTTCAGCGTGTGCGGCCAGCGCGGCAGCCTCGAGACGGTGAAGGCGCTGACGGGCATCAAGATCAACTACCTGATCACCGTCAACTTCCGGGGCTTCCAGCAGATCGTGAACAAGCTCGGCGGGGTCTACATGGACGTCGACCAGCGTTACTTCAACAACAACGCGGGCCTCTACGGGCTGGCACGGTTCGCAAAGATCAACCTGCATCCGGGCTACCAGAAGCTCTATGGGCCGACGGCGCTCGACTTCGTCCGCTACCGGCACACGGACTCAGACCTCTACCGAAACGCCCGCCAGCAGGAGTTCGTGAAGGCCATGAAACAGCAGGTCTCGAGCTTCTCGAACATCACCAAGATCCCGTCCATCGTCAGCTCGATCACCGAGAACGTCGAGGTCGGGGTCGGAGGCGGCAAGGCCCTAGACAAGCGGACGCTCCTTGGCTACGCGAAGCTCGCCTACGAGCTGCCGACGGGGAGCTTCCAGCAGGCGCGACTCCAAGGCCTCAGTGACATTGCAGGGACGTACGAGCTCCAGGTCTCCGATGAGGCGGTCCAGACCGCCGTGGACGACTTCATGAAACCCGACACCGAGGCCGCCGAGAAGGCGACCCAGGTTGCCACGAGGAAGAAGACCAAGAAAGAGAAGCCCGTCGGCCCGTCGCCCGCGGACGTCACGATCCGCGTCCTGAACGGGAACGGCACCGCCGGCTCCGCCGACGACGCGGCCTACCTGCTCGGCCGGCGGGGCTACGGCGTCAGCGTCGGCGGGAACGCAGATCGCTTCGACTACTTCGAGACGGTGGTGAGCTACGACGCTGCGAACCCGGATGCAAAGCTTGCGGCCGAGGCCGTCGCGAAGCTCTTCGACGGGAAGACGGAAGAGGCAGCGCCCGACTCGACGACCCCGGAGATGCTGCTCGTCACCGTCGGGCAGACGTTCCACGGGACGCTAGCTCCGGCACCGAGAGACACGACGCCGAAGTACTCGCCCCCGGACGTGGAGCCGGAGGCCGAGGCGCGTCCGCTCGTCCGCCGAGCCCAGCCAAAGTCAGACTTCCCGCTGCTCGCCCCGACTGTGAAGGAGCAAGGCTCGTCGCTAGGGAGCGACGAGCCGATCCGGGTCTACGAGCTGAACGACCATACGGCCGTCCGCCTGACGTATCGCTCGGCCGGCCTCAACGAGTACTGGGGGATTCAGCAGACGTCCTGGATGGATGCGCCCATGCTCGACGAGCCAAGCGTGAGACGGCGGATTGCAGGTCGCAGTTACCGCCTTTTCTTCAGCGGCCCGCGCCTCCACGTGGTTGCCTTCGAGGAGAACGGTGCCGCCTACTGGGTCGTGAACTCGCTGCTCGACAGCCTGTCGAACGAGACCATGCTCGCGATCGCCAAGGGCCTGAAGCCGGTTCGCGGCTAGATGGTGCGCCGCGTCTGGGGCCCCCATTCGAGGGTCTGGTAATTGTCCATCAATCATCTAGCCTTTCCCTGGATGGAACGAGAGGCAATCGGGATCCTTGGGGCCGGCTGGGTCGGCACAGTCACGGCGGCGTGCTTTGCCGAGCTCGGCCACGACGTCGTGGTTCGGGACGTGGACTCCGCGCGGATCGAAGCGCTCGCCGCCGGGCACGTGCCGATCTACGAGCACGGGCTCGAGGAGCTACTGGAGCGAAACCGGGACCGCCTGAGCTTCACCCTCGACATCGGCGACGTCTTTCGCGCCGCCCGCATCGTGTTCGTCTGCGTCGGAACGCCCTCCACGCACTCGGGCGACGCTGACCTCTCCGCGGTCTACACGGTGCTCGACGAGATCCCGGAGGTCGACCATCGGGTGATCCTCGTCATGAAGAGCACCGTCCCGGTTGGCACAGGCGAAAAGGTCCGGAGCGCACTCGACGCACGCGGGCTGGCCCACGTCGGCTACGTCTCGAACCCGGAGTTCCTCGCGGAAGGAACGGCCGTGCACGACTTCTCGCATCCGGATCGCGTGGTGGTCGGCGCCTTCGCCAGGGATGACGGCGAAGCGGTGGCGGCTCTGTACCGGCCCCTGGAAGCCCCGGTCGTCCATGCGGACGTTGCCTCAGCGGAGATGATCAAGCTCGCCTCGAACGCCTTCCTCATGACGCGGATCAGCTTTATCAACGAGATCGCGAATGTCTGCGAGGCGCTCGGCGCCGACGTGGTCAAGGTCGCCCAGGGAGTCGGGCTCGACCACCGGCTCGGGCCACACTTCCTGCGCGCCGGCATCGGCTACGGCGGCAGCTGCTTCCCGAAGGACTCGCTCGCGCTGAAGCAGCTGGCCGCGAACACTGGGTACCACTTCCAGCTCCTTTCCGCGGTCATCGAGGTAAACGAGCTCCAGAAGCGGCGCGTCGTGAACAAGCTCAAGAAGCACCTCGGGACGCTCCGGGGGAAGACGGTGGCGCTTCTCGGCCTCGCCTTCAAGCCGCACACGAACGACATGCGCGAGGCCCCGAGCATCGTGCTCGCCTCCAGGCTCCTGGCGGAGGGGGCCACGGTCCGGGCCTGGGACCCGGTCGCCGTCGACGAAGCCCGCAGCCTGCTGACGGGCGTCGAGCTGACCGACTCCCTGCCCGAGGCGGTCAAGGACGCGGATGCGGCAGTCATCGTCACGGAGTGGCCCGAGCTCCTGGAGCTGCCGACCGCAACCGTTCGCGACGCGATGCGGACGCCTCTCATCGTCGACGGGCGAAACCTGCTCGATCCTGCGAGCGTGCGGGCGGCCGGCTTCACGTATGAGGCCATCGGCCGGGCGTCCTCGCTCCTCTCGAGCCTGCCGGAGACCGAGGAGCCGAGCCGAGAGCTCAAGGCCTAGTCGTGGAGGCGATCCTCCTCGCCGGAGGAAAAGGCGAGCGCCTCGGGGAGGCTGCCCACGGGCGTCCGAAGGCCCTCGTGCCCGTTGCAGGCCATCCCCTCGCGGCTTACCAGGTCGCACTCCTGGCGGCAGCGGGGGTCCAGCGGGTCGTGGTCAGCTGCGCGGAGGGTCAGGGAGTGCGTTTCGAGCGGGAGCTCGCCGGGCTCGGAGTCGAGATCGTGCCGGTCGAGGAGCCGGAGCCTCTCGGCCGAGGCGGCGGCCTCCGGCTCGCCGCCGGGGCGCTCACAGAGCCTGGTGCGTGCTTTGCATTGAACGGAGACGAGCTGCTGGATGCGGACCTCCCGGGGCTGGCACGCAGTCATGACGAGTGGGACGGGGCTGCGACTATCACCGTGACTCGAGTCCGCTTGCCGTTCGGCGTCGTCGAGCTTTCCGAGGACGACGTCGTGACGGGTTTTCGTGAAGCGCCTCTGCTTGACGACTGGGTCAGTTGCGGCGTGTATGTCCTCGGGCCGGAGGCGCTTGCACGGCTCCCCGAGCGCGGTGATCACGAGGCGACGACATTCCCCGAGCTCGCGGCCGAAGGCAAGCTGCGCGCCTTTCGCCATCACGGTTTGTGGATCACGGTGAACACGCCGAAAGACCTGCGGCTCGCGGAGCAGTACGTCGGCGAGCATCCCGAGTGGCTCCGTCCGCAGACCAAGGAGGGGACCAGGGCTTGACTCGCTTCTTCCGGCGCAGTAGGAACGCACCCGTGAGCGAGCTTTCCCCGAACCTTTTCGACCTCGATCGGTTCTCGCAGAAGGTCAAGCGAGTCGAAAAGCCCTGGGGCTACGAGATCATCTACGCGGCGACGCCGCAGTACTGCGGGAAGATCCTCTTCATCCGCAAGGGCGAGCAGCTGAGCCTCCAGTTCCACCGCGAAAAGGACGAAGTCGTGTACCTGCACGAAGGCAGGATCGAGCTCGAGATCGGCGACCCGGGCGGCAACCTGGACGTCGAGGTGGTCTCGCCGGGACACGCGTTCCACCTCGAGCCCGGAGTCGTCCACCGCTGGCGCGCGCTCGAGGACTCGACCGTACTCGAGGTGTCGACGTCGGAACTCGACGACGTCGTCCGTCTCGAGGATCGCTACGGCCGCGCCGAAGACGCTTAGAGGCCTGATGTGAAAGTTCGGCCGGGCCGGATGACGCCCCAGACACGGCACTGGATCAGCACGTCCGGTCACGACACGTAGCTTGGTCTGGAGCGTCCCCGGCGGCGGCTGAATTCCACATCAACCCTCCGTAGTTCCCTACACTGCCTCCCGGCATGGCGACGGCAGCACCCAGTCACGACGTCAAGGATCTCGGGCTCGCGCCCGGCGGCATCCAGCGCATCGAGTGGGCCGATCGGCTCATGCCGGTGCTGATGGCGATCCGCGAGCGCTTCGAAGCGGAGCAACCGCTCACCGGCATCCGGGTCTCTGCCTGTCTGCACGTGACGACGGAGACAGCGAACCTTGCGCGGACGCTCAAGGCGGGCGGCGCGGATGTGGTTCTCTGCGCCTCGAACCCGCTTTCGACTCAGGATGACGTTGCGGCCGCTCTCGTCTCCGAATACAGCATCCCGGTCTTCGCGATCAGGGGCGAGGACGACGACACGTACTACTCGCACATCACGGCCGCGATCGACCACCGGCCGCACATGACGATGGACGACGGTGCCGACGTGATCGGCGTCCTCCACAAGGACCGACGCGACCAGCTAGGCGACATCATCGGCGGCACGGAGGAGACCACCACCGGCGTGATCCGGCTGAAGGCACTCGAGGCTCAGGGCGACCTCGCGTTTCCGATCGTGGCCGTGAACGAGGCGAAGACCAAGCATCTCTTCGACAACCGCTACGGCACGGGGCAGTCGACCATTGACGGCATCATCCGTGCCACCAACATCCTCCTCGCCGGGCGGAAGTTCGTCATCGCCGGCTACGGCTGGGTGGGCCGCGGCGTCGCCATGCGAGCCCGCGGGATGGGCGCGCACGTGATCATCACCGAGGTCGATCCGATGCGCGCGCTGGAGGCGCTCATGGACGGCTACGAAGTGCTCGCGATGGAGAAGGCTGCTGAGATAGGCGACATCTTCTGCACGGCTACAGGCGACAAGAACGTGATCACGCGCCGCCACGTCGAACGAATGAAGGACGGCGCCGTCCTCGCCAACACGGGGCACTTCAACGTCGAGATCGACATCCCCGGCATCGCGGAGCTGGCGGAGTCGCGTCGGCCCGCCCGGACGAACGTCGAGGAGTTCACGCTGCCCGACGGCCGCAAGATCAATCTGGTCGCCGACGGCCGCCTCGTTAATCTTTCGGCCGCCGAAGGCCATCCGGCCGCCGTCATGGACATGAGCTTTGCGAACCAGGCGCTTTCGGCCGAGTACGTCGCCCAGCACGCGAACGAGCTCGAGCCGAAGGTGTACGTCGTGCCCGAGGAGATCGACCGCGAGATCGCCCGCTTGAAGCTGGAGACGCTCGGCGTCGAGATCGACACCCTCACCGGGGAGCAGGAGAAGTACCTGTCTTCCTGGGACGAGGGTACGTAGTGGTTGGCGGGTACGCCAATTACCGACCAACCTTCTAGCCGGGGACAAAACCCAGAGTGAAGGCGATGGTGATGGCGGCCGGGCTCGGCACTCGGCTTCGGCCTCTCACCGACTTCCTTCCGAAGCCGATGATGCCGATCGCGAATCGGCCGGTCCTCCATCATCTGCTGAACCTGCTCCACAAGCACGACGTCCACGAAGTCGGCATCAACCTCCACTCGTTTCCGGAGATGCTCCAGAGCTACTTCGGCGACGGCTCGGATCTCGGGATGAAGATCCACTGGTCGATGGAAGAGGAGCTGCTCGGCACAGCGGGCGGGACGAAGAAGCTCGAGGACCTGTGGGGCGGTGAGGCGATCCTCGTTACATCGGGCGACGGCTTGCACGACATCGACGTGACGGCCCTCCTCGGCCACCACAAGCGCACGGGCGCACTCGCGACGCTTGCGGTGAAGCCCGTCAAGGACCCGTCGGCCTACGGCGTCGTGATCCTCGATCGCGACACTCGCGTGCGTGGGTTCCAGGAGAAGCCTCGCCCCGACGAGGCCCGTTCGAACCTGGCTAACTGCGGCGTCTACGTGATCGAGCCGCAGCTGCTCGAGCGAATTCCGGCCGGTGAGCCGATGGACTTCGGCCAGGATCTCTGGCCGATGCTCGTGGGCGCCAACGAGCCGTTGTACGCCTATACGACGATGGCCTACTGGAACGACGTCGGCGATCTCGACGAGCTTCGGAACTCCATCCTCGACGCCGTCCTCGGGCGGGTAAAGGTCGACCTGCCTGGCGACGAGGTCGCTCCGGGTCTCTGGGTCAGCGAGGGCTGCCAGATCGATCCTTCTGCCCGAATCGACGCACCCGTCGTCCTCGGCCGGGAGGTGGTCGTCGAGGCGGAGGCGCAGATCGTGGGCCCCGCGGCGATCGGCGCCGACTGCCACGTCGGGAAGAAGGCGGCGATCAGACGTGCGGCGCTGCTGCCGGGAAGCGTCGTGCCGGATGAGGGGCTGGCGGTGGCGGGCATCTTCGGCGATGCGTCGAAGCTCGCAGACAGCATCCTCCGCTATCCGGGCCGGCGTGAGTCGTAACGCTTCCGGCGCCGCAACTTGACAGGCCAGGCGGCTGGACCATGCCCTTCTGCGAGATCGATCTCCGGCCGGGCGGGGCGTTGGCGCTTCGTTTGGGGCCGCGCCGACAACACGGAGATGGAAATGCGCGGCGAATATCGAGAGGTCACACCGCCCGAGCGGCTCGTCTCCACCGAGTCGTGGGGCGGCGCTGGCCCGAAGCGATCAACACAGTGACCCTTTCTGAAGAGGACGGCAAGACGACGATCACACAGACGGTTCTCTACCCATCGCGGGAGGCTCGCGACGCCGCGCTCGAGACGGGGATGAAGGACGGTGTGTCCCTGAGCTTCGATCGTCTCGCCGAGCACGTCCGAACCATGGCCTGAGGCTGTAGTAACGCTTCCGGCACGGCTGTCGCGAAAGCTGCGCGCCCTCGCGCTCTACCGTAAGAGGGCGTGCAGCTCCTCGACCTGCTCTTGCCGACGCGATGCGTCGTCTGTGGTCAGGGCGAGGAGATGCTCTGTGCCGCGTGCCACGATGGGCTCCGACGGCTCCACGGGCCGATGTGTGCTCGGTGCGGTGCCCCGACCGCGTGGGCGGTCTCCCGCTGCTCCGAATGCGCCGGGCGGCGCATCAGCTTCGCGACTGCGAGGGCGGCGGTCGCCTATGACAGGCAAACCCGGCCGCTCGTGGCCGCTTGGAAGGAGCGGGGGCTACGCTGCCTGACGGGGATCGCCGCGGATCTCGTCACTGAGGTCGTACGTCCTCCGCCCATCCTCGCGCTTGCGCCGGTTCCGGCCGACCGAGACCGCACTCTCTGGCGTGGCCAGGGCTCCGCCGAAGCCCTCGCACACGTGCTCGGGGAGAGCTGGCGCCTGCCTGTCGTGACCACGCTCAGCCGTGCGCGGCCGACCGCTCGGCAGCGCGGGCTCGATCGCGCTGCGCGCCGGAAGAACGTCCGCGGGGCCTTCGGGAGCGCCGGCCCCGTTCCGGCCCGGATCGGGCTCGTCGACGACGTATACACGACTGGGGCAACCGTGCTCGCCGCGGCGACCGAGCTCCGCCGAAACGGCGCTCGCGAAGTGCATGTCGTCACGTTCGCGCGGGCGATCAGGCGCTGAGGGCAAGGGACGGTGCGATAGATTGGCCCAGTCGACCAGGAGGATTACGTGAGGCTTCAGGTCAAGGGGAAGAACGTGGAAGTGACTCCGGCGCTCAAGGGCTATGCCCAGGAGAAGCTCGGAAAGCTCGAGCGACATTTGAGCGACTCGGCCCGGCTCGAGCTCGAGCTCGCGGTCGAGAAGAATCCGTCCATCGCCGAGAACCAGGTCGCGGAGGCGACTATCTGGACGAAGGGTCCGGTTCTACGTGCCACCGAGCGCTCGAGCGATATGAAGGCGTCGATCGACCAGCTCGTCGACAAGCTCGAGCGCCAGGCGAGCCGCTACAAGGACAAGCGTCGCCGCTCAGCCTCCCGGTCGAACCACGACCAACCCGAGGACCGACCTGCTGAGCCCCAGGAGGACGGGCCCGTAATCGTGAAGGTCAAGCAGTTCCCCGTGAAGCCCATGGATCCGGAGGAAGCCGTCCTCCAGCTCGAGCTGATCGGCCACGACTTCTTCGTGTTTCAGAATGCGGAGACGAACGAGGTGAACGTCGTGTACCGGCGCCGCGACGGGAACTATGGCCTGATCGAGCCGCAGCTCGGCTGAGCGAGATCAACGATCCGAGGGCGTTTCGCTGGGTCGAGAGCGGTGTCTCGGGCCTCGCGCGCTCGCGCGACTGGGATGCAACTGTGGCGGCCGAGCTACCGGAGCTGGCGAGCGAGGCGCTTGGGGAGGTCGAGTTCCGGGCGTTCGAGGAGACGGTCCTCGCCGTCGCCGGGGCTCCCCAGGAGATCGTCGAGCGCCTGGCCGCCGTGCTCGACCGGGAGCTCGAGCGCCCCTATACGGCTCAGGCCGTCCGTCGCGGACCGAGCGAGTGGATGGTCGGCGGCAGGCGGACCCATGCGTCCCTTATCTCGCTTGCGCTGCCTAAGAACAACGCCGTAGAGGTGATCGTCGCACCCGACGGAGAGCGGACGGCGGTCCTGGATGGAGAGGCAGTCGCCGGCCTCGTCGAGCCGGCGGTCGACCTGGCGCTCCGGGAGCTCGAGCAGCGCGGGCGGCTTCGATTTCAGGCCTTCGTGGCACGCGCCGATAGGGTTGACGATGACCGCTGGCAGCTGACGGTCGATCCCTTGTGACAGCTACCTTGTAGGCACAGATGTCGAACTATGGTGGTCTAGAGAAGGTCCTTCGCATGGGCGAGGGGCGCCGCATGAAGCGCCTCGCCGAGCAGGCCGCGTACGTCACGACGCTCGAGCCGGAGTTCGAGGCTCTGTCCGATGCCGAGCTGATGGGCAAGACCGCGGAGTTCAGGGAGCGGCTCGCCAACGGGGAGGACCTGAGCGAGCTCGTCTTCGAGGCCTTCGCGGCCGTGCGCGAGGCAGCCAAACGGTCGCTCGGCATGCGGCACTTCGACGTCCAGATCATGGGCGCGATCGTCCTCCACGAGGGCGACATCGCCGAGATGAAAACAGGTGAAGGCAAGACGCTCGTCGCGACGATGCCGCTCTACCTGAACGCGCTCACGGGCGCGAACGTGCATCTGGTCACGGTCAACGACTACCTGGCCAAGCGCGACACGGAATGGATGGCGCCGGTGTACGAGACGCTCGGGATGCAGGCCAAGTACATCCGGAACCAGATGCCCTTCGCGGAGCGCCGAGATGCCTACGCGGCCGACATCACCTACGGCACCAACTCCGAGTTCGGGTTCGACTACCTGCGCGACAACATGGCGACCTCGCTCGAGGCCACCGTCCAACGCGCCCATACCTTCGCGATCGTCGACGAGGTCGACTCGATCCTGGTCGACGAGGCACGAACGCCACTGATCATCTCGGGCGAGCCGGAGGTTGCGGCCAAGACCTACTACGACTTCGCCCGCATCGTTCGCGGGCTCGAGGGCGTCGCGAGCAAGTTCGTGCCCAAGGGTCAGGTCGCGCCTGAGGATGATGCCGACTACGAGTACGACGAGAAGTTCAAGACGGTCTCACCGCGCGAGTCGGCCATCGAGACGGTGGAACGTGCGCTCGGAATCGAGAACCTCTACGACCCGCGGAACGCCCAGCTCGTGAACCACCTGATCCAGGCGATGAAGGCGGAGTCTCTTTACATGCGAGACGACGATTACGTCGTCATGGATGGCGAGGTGAAGATCGTCGACGAGTTCACCGGCCGGATCATGGAAGGCCGGCGCTGGTCGGAGGGTCTCCACCAGGCGATCGAGGCCAAGGAAGGGGTGGCGATCAAGGAGGAGCACATCACGCTCGCCACGATCACCCTCCAGAACTACTTCCGCCTCTACGAGAAGCTCGCCGGCATGACCGGTACTGCGAAGACGGAGGAGAAGGAGTTCCAGGAGATCTACGACCTGACTGTGGTCGAGATCCCGACGAACGTTCCCGTCACCCGCGATGACAAGAACGACCTGATCTACAAGACCAAAGAGGCGCGCTACGACGCCGTGGTCGAGGACATCAAAGAGCGGCACGAGCGTGGACAGCCTGTCCTCGTGGGCACGATCTCGGTCGAGGTCTCCGAGCACCTGTCGCAGCACCTGACGCGCCACGGGATCCCGCATAACGTCCTGAATGCCAAGCAGCACGAGCGCGAGGCCGAGATCATCAAGGACGCCGGCGAGCCCGGCGCGGTCACGATCGCGACGAACATGGCCGGCCGCGGCGTCGACATCAAGCTGGGGGAGGGAGTCGTCGAGCTGGGCGGCCTCTACGTCCTCGGCACGGAGCGCCACGAGGCGCGGCGGATCGACAACCAGCTTCGCGGCCGCTCCGGGCGCCAGGGCGATCCCGGCGAGACACGCTTCTACCTCTCGGCCCAGGACGATCTCGTTCGCCTCTTTGCTGGCGATCGGATCTACAAGATCATCGACCGTTTCAAGCTGCCCGAGGGTGAGCCCATGGAGGCCTCGATCCTTTCCAAGCAGATCGAGAGCGCCCAGAAGAAGGTCGAGGAGCAGAACTTCGTTGCCCGCAAGAACGTCCTCAAGTACGACGACGTGATGAACACGCAGCGCCAGGTGATCTACGAGCAGCGCCGCCGGGTGCTCGAGGGCGAGGACCTCTCGGGCGACATCGAGGGCT
Source organism: Gaiellaceae bacterium (assembly GCA_035535315.1). Classification (GTDB taxonomy): domain Bacteria; phylum Actinomycetota; class Thermoleophilia; order Gaiellales; family Gaiellaceae; genus DASQGA01. Next base: position 8,170 of record DATLQD010000105.1, on the reverse strand, counting down.
GGATCGACGAGCTCGTCGAGTCGATCGCCTTCGAGCACACGCAAGACGAGTACGCCGAGGAGTGGGATCTGGACGGGCTCTTCAACGAGATGCGATCCCTCTACGAGGTCGAGGTGCGTCCCGATGAGATCGACGCGCATGCCATGAGTCGGGAAGATCTCGTGGCCGAGTTCCAGGAAGACGCCCGCGACGCCTACCGGGCGAAGGAGGAGCAGTACGGCGCCGAGCTCATCCGCGAGATCGAGCGCTACCTCGTGCTGCAGGTCGTCGATGTCCGCTGGCGCGAGCACCTCGATGCGATGGAGTACCTGCGCGAGGGCATCCACCTACGCGCCATGGCGCAGAAGGATCCGCTCGTCGAGTACCGGGGCGAAGGCCACGTCATGTTCGAGGAGCTCGGGCGGACGATTCGCGAGGAAGTCCTGCGCTATCTCTTCCATGTCGAGATTGAGGCCAACGAGAGTGAGCACCTCCAGCCGGCGGCGGGTCCGGACGGCGATCTGGTCTACGAGCACGAGTTGCTCGCCGGCGCCGACGCGATCTCCGCTGCCGGAGGAGCACCCGGGGAGGCCGCGTTGGCGGCAGTCTCGACGGCGCCCTCAATCGGCGCGACGAGCGTCGTCACGCAGCGCACCGCGAGCGAGTGGGACAAGGTTGGCCGAAACGACCTCTGCCCATGCGGCTCGGGCAAGAAGTTCAAGCGCTGTCACGGGGCCTAGCTCCCCTCAGCCCGCGTCCGACACTTCCGCTTCGAGGATCACAGGCCTCACGGCCATCGCGGAGGGCCCGACGTTGCCTCGGGAAGGACCTTCCAATCCTCGCGGACGGGCGAAAAGACGTCGATGACCACCGCGCCCTCCGGACCAATAACCGCCTCGTGCGGCACGTTGCTCGGGATGCGCCAGGTTCCGCCCGGCCCAAGCGTCTGGCGCTCCGCGCCGATCGTGAACGTGATCGAGCCCTCGAGCACCATGCCGAGCTGCTCGTTCTCGTGCCGGTGCTCCGGGAGGACGGCCTCGGGCTCGAGCTCGATGAGCCCCAGGGTCAGCCGCTCACCGTGCACGGCGCGGCCTGCGATCCCCTCCCAGATCTGCTGGGTCGGCACCGACCCGATGTCACCCAGCGCGTCCACCTCGACAGTGTAGGCGCGGGGCCTGCCTCGCCCCTGACCTTCCAGGGACGCTGCTCGGTACCATCAACCCGTCATGGCCGAGCTTGCCGCCGTTGAGCGAGACCTCGAGGAGATCGGGACCCAGCTTGCCTGGGTCCGTGATTACCTTTGACCCCGATGTCGTTCGGGCGCGTCTCGCTGAGCTCGAGGCGGCCATGGGGGAGCCCGGCTTCTGGGACGACCAGGCGCGCGCAGCCAGGATCTCGTCCGAGCACGCGCGGCTGAACCGCCGGCTCGAGACCTACGAACGAGTCACCGGCGAGGCCGCCGAGCTGCGCGAGCTCGCCGGGATCGCGACCGAGGAGGGTGAGCTGACCGAGGTCGAGGAGGCTGTCGGCAGGCTGAAGGGCGAGCTGGAGCGACTCCAGGAGGACGCGCTCTTCACCGGTGAGTACGACGCCGGCGACGCAGTCGTCTCGATCCACGCGGGCACCGGTGGTACCGACGCGCAGGACTGGACGGAGATCCTTCTGCGCATGTACCTCCGGTGGGCTGCGGACCGCGGCTTCCAGACCGAGATCGTCGAAGCCTCGCCCGGGGAGGAGGTGGGCCTCAAGTCAGTGACCTTCACCGTCCACGGCGAGAACGCCTATGGGATCTTGAAGGCCGAGCGCGGCGTCCACCGGCTCGTCCGCCTCTCGCCCTTCGACCAGGCGCACCGGCGGCACACCTCGTTCGCACAAGTGATCGTCAGCCCGCTCGTTTCCGACGACGACGCCGTCGACCTCGACGAGAGCGACCTGCGAATCGACACGTACCGGGCCAGCGGGGCCGGGGGCCAGCACGTCAACAAGACGGATTCGGCCGTTCGGATCACGCATGTGCCGACCGGAATCGTCGTCCAGTGCCAGAACGAGCGCTCGCAACTCTCGAACCGGCAGACGGCGATGCGGATCCTGAAGAGCCGGCTGGCCGAGCGTCAGGAGGAGGAGCGCGAGGCGGAGATGGCGAAGGAGCGTGGACAGCTCCTCGACACAGGGTTCGGGAGCCAGATTCGGAGCTACGTCTTGCATCCGTACCAGCTGGTCAAGGATCACCGCACGGACCTGGAGGAGGGAAACGCCCAGGCCGTCCTCGACGGCCGGCTGGATGAGTTCATCCACGCTTACCTCCTGGCCCGGGCGGCCGGTACCACCGCCTGAGCAGGGAGTCTTCCGACGTTTTCGCTAGACTCGGCACCCGATATCTAAGCTCTTTGACCGGCGCGGCCATACCGGCCGCCGTTGATTGACACCGGTGCAGGAAACTAAGCAGCCCAGCCAGACGCCCTCTCCCTCTTCCGCGGCCGAGCCCGTGGAGGGAAACGGCGCTGCGCCCGACCAGCGGCAGGCCGGCGCGCCGATGATCGTGTTCGAGAGCGTGACCAAGATCTACGAGCCGCATGTCGTCGCCCTGCGGGACGTCTCCATGGTGATCGACAAGGGCGAGTTCGTGTTCCTCGTCGGCCCGTCCGGCTCCGGCAAGTCGACACTCACACGTCTGCTGCTGAAGGAGCTCGAGCCGACGGACGGCCGCATCATCGTGGGCGGCCGAGAGCTCAACCGGCTGAAGCGTTCGAAGGTGCCGCTCCTGCGTCGGAACATCGGCTGCGTCTTCCAGGACTTCAAGCTCCTCTCCGACCGCACAGCCTTCGAGAACGTCGCCTACGCGCTGAAGGTGCAGGGCGAGTCGCGCGCAGGCATCCGGGCGAAGGTGCCAGAGGTGCTCGGCCTCGTCGGCCTGGCACACAAGACCGGGTCCCTGCCGGACGAGCTTTCGGGCGGCGAGCAGCAGCGCGTCTCGATCGCGCGCGCTTTCGTGAACCACCCGCCGCTCCTCATCTGCGACGAGCCCACGGGGAACCTCGACCCTGACACGTCGGTCGGGATCATGCAGCTCCTCTACCGCATCAACCGCACCGGGACGACGGTCGTCATGGCCACCCACGATCGCGAGATGGTCGACAAGATGCGCCGGCGCGTGATCGCCCTCGAGGACGGCCAGATCATGCGCGACGAGCGCCGCGGGAGCTACGTGTAGTGCGAGTAAAGCTCTTCTTCAGCGAGGCGTGGCGCTCTGTCATGACCAACCTGTCGACCACGGTCGCCGCGACCATGACCGTTCTCATCGGCATGTTCCTCCTCGGGCTCTTCATCGCCCTCGGCACCTGGGTGCTCTCCTGGACGGGCGAGGTGAAGAAGGAGGTGCAGGTGAAGATCTTCTTCGACACGGATGCGACCAGGGACCAGATCAACGCGGTCGGCTCGAGTCTCGCCACGTTCCCCGAGGTGAAGAGCGTCAGGTTCGTCTCTGCCTCCGACGCCCTGGCCGAGATGCAGGAGCGGTATCCCGATCTGACGAGCGGTCTCTCTGGAAACCCCCTGCCGCCCTCCTACGAGGTGCAGCCGAAGACGGCTGAGCAGGTCGACGAGCTCGCGGTACGGTTCGAACCGGTGCCTCCGGGAGTCGAGAGCGTCAAGTACGGCAAGAAGACGACCGAGCGAATCCTCCAGGTCGCCAAGATCATCGGCGGTGTCTTCCTGATCGGAAGCGTCGTCTTGCTGACTGCGTCCGTGATCCTGATCGCGAACACGATCCGGCTCTCCATCTTCTCCAGGCGCCGCGAGATCGAGGTGATGAAGCTGGTCGGCGCGAGCAACTGGTTCGTTCGCGGCCCGTTCATCCTCGAGGGGCTGATCTGCGGCCTTGCGGGCTCGATCATCGCCGTGATCCTGTTGCTCGTCGCGAAGGAAGCAGCCCTTCCTTCCATCCTCGGCCGCATCGAGAGCCCCGGGGACGGCGTGAGCGCACTCAGCTTCCCCCTGATCGCGCTGATCCTCGTAGCAGTCAGCCTCGCGGTCGGCGCCGTGGGCTCGGGACTCACGCTGCGGCGCTTCCTGCAGATCTGACCGGGAAGGCGCTCGGGTCGCGCCTATACTCCGCTGGCGGCAGATGAGACGAGGCTGGATCGGTATCGGAGGCATCGTGCTCCTGCTCGCGGGAGCTTTTCTCGCGGGGCTCTTCCACGACGCGACATCCGGCACCGACACCCTTCCGCGCCCGGTGGCGTCGCCGCGTGCGAGGCCACCCGCGGTGATCGACGAGGTTCGCTATGAGCTCGCGACTACCTACTACCGTGCGGTCGACCCCGAGATCCTTGCCCGCGGGAGCGTTGCCGGGATCGTCGAGGCGCTCCACGACCCCTACACGGAGTACCTGACGCCCGAGGAATACGGCGCCCTCCAGAACGCGACCGCGCGCAGCTATTCGGGAGTGGGGCTGACGGTTGGCCCCTCCAAGGACGGGCTCGTGGTCACCTCGGCCCTGCGCGGCCCCGCGCGGGACGCGGGGATCCGCCGCGGCGACGTGATCGTCTCGATTGACGGCGTCCCGGCCGACAAGGTCGCCTTCGAGCGCTCGCTCTTCCTGATCAAGGGCGAGGAGGGGACGAACGTGCAGCTCACTATCAAGCGTCCGGCGGTCGGAAAGCTCAGGTTTACGGTCGTGCGCCAGGAGCTCCCGGTGCCGACAGTCCGGACTCGGCTCCTGAGCTCGAAGGGGAAGCGGCTGGGATACGTGCGGCTCCTGTCCTTCCCCGAGAGCACCACGGAAGATCTTCGTCGCCGGACGGCGCACCTCATCCATCGGGGCGCGACGGGAATCGTGCTGGATCTCCGCGACAACCCGGGCGGGCTCCTGCTCGAAGCGGTCCAGTCCGTGTCGCTCTTCCTCGACCAGGGCATCGTCTGCAGCACCGAGGGCGAGCACCAGGAACGGCGCGTGTTCAAGGTGAGCGGCACGACGCCTTTCCCGGACGTTCCCCTCGTCGTTCTCGTCAACCGCGGAAGCGCCAGCGCGTCGGAGATCGTGGCGGCCGGCCTGGGCGAGAACGGGCGCGCCGTCGTCATCGGGACGCGCACCTACGGCAAGGCGGCCGTCCAATCCCTCCACGAGTTCTCGAACGGTGCCGCGCTGAAGCTGACGACGGCCACGTACACGACGCCAACCGGTCGGACGCTCCACGAGCACGGATTCCGGCCTGGCCTGAGGGCGTTCGACGACCCCGCGACGCGGGTCGACGAGGCGCTCCGTGCGGCGCAGCAGACGCTCCTGAAGCAGCTGTCGTCGTAGACAGGCCCTTCCTCGTCGGCGAGCTTGCCCGCCGGGGCAAGCTTCTTGCGGTCACACCCTTCTTCGAGGGCGGGGTGCCGGTGGTCGTCGACCGCAAGGGCGCTCAGGACGCCTCGGTCGGCGACCTGGTCCTGGTGCGTCTGGGCCGGGGCCGGGCGCACCTCGAGCGCGTGCTCGGCCGCCCAACCGACATCGAGGCGGTGCTCGAAGGCCTCCTCTGGCACGAGGGAGTCCGCCGGCCCGCGCCAATGCTTCCCGAGGAACCGGGCGACGAGGAGCCGGATCGCGTCGACTTGCGCGAGCTCGTCTCCTTCACGATCGACCCGGAGGGAGCGGAGGATCATGACGACGCCCTCGCACTCCGCGTCGAGGGGGAGGGCATCCGGGCCTGGGTGCACATCGCGGACGTGTCGACGTACCTCCCGGCGGGCTCTCCGCTCGACCGGGATGCGGCCGAGCGCGCCTTCTCGGTGTACGTGCCCGGACGCGTCGAGCCGATGCTCCCGGACGCACTCTCCTCGGATCTTTGCAGCCTTCGTCCCGGGCTCGATCGCCGTTGCGTGACCGTCGAGGCCTTGTTCGACCGGCGCCTCGAGCTCGTCGGCGAGCCGCTCGTCTACAGGAGCCTGATCAGAAGCCGGGAGCGGCTGACCTACGGGCAGGCGCAAAGGATCCTCGCGGGGGAGGAGCGCGCGGAGGACGAGCTGACCGCCGGCCTGCGCCTGGCCGAGCAGGTGACCAAGGCGCTTCGGGAGCGGCGCTTTGCCCGCGGGGCGCTTCGGATCGAGAAGGGGGAGGTGTCGTTTGCCTTCGACGGGAACGGTGGGGTCGAGCGGGCGTGGATCGAGAAAGAGCCGCTCGCGCACATGCTCGTGGAGGAGCTCATGATCCTGGCGAACGAGGTTGTGGCCCGGCTCCTCTCCGGCCGGAAGCGGGACGCGCTCTATCGCGTGCACGAGCGTCCCGATCCGCAGGCCGTGGAGCTCCTGCTGGCGAAGCTCACCGATCTCGAGATCCCGACGCCGCCGGTGCCGGAGCACCTGAGCCCGCGCGACGCAGCGCGCCTCGCGGCCGAGATCTCCGACCGGATCGCTGACTATGCCGAGAAGGCTGGGCGAGGCCGCGAGGCGTTTCCCACCCTCGTCCTCCGGGCCCTGAAGCAGGCGCGCTACGACCCGAAGAACCTCGGGCACTCAGGCCTCGCGAGCCGCGCTTACTGCCATTTCACATCGCCGATCCGCCGGTATCCAGACCTGGTGGTTCACCGCGCCCTCCTCCAGGAGTTGGGCGTCAGCTCGGACTCGGTTCCGGCTGACCTCCCGGAACTCGCTGAGTGGACGTCGCTCAGGGAGCGCGAGGCCGCGCAGATCGAGTACAAGGCGGATGCGCTCTGCCTTGCCTGGTACCTCGAGCGGCGGCTCTTCGAGACCGGCTGGGAGGCATCGTTTCCGGGCGAGATCACGGGTGCGATTGCATCCGGGGTCTTCGTTCGCTTCGACGGCGTGTTCGAGGGCTACCTTCCGGCCCGGCGCCTGCCGGGCGACTACTACGAGCTGAACCCGCTCGGCACGTCGCTCGTCGGCCGACGGAGCGGCTTCGCCTACCGTCTCGGGGATCCCATCGAGGTGCAAGTCGAGAAGATCGAGAAGACCGACGGCAAGGTGGAGCTTCGCCTCTGGGAGAATGAAGGCCGTGGCACGGGCCGCCGGACAAAAGCTGATCGCCGATAACCGCCGCGCGCGGCACGACTACCACCTCTCGGACCGGCTCGAGGTGGGCATCGAGCTGACGGGGACGGAGGTGAAGTCGCTCCGCGACGGTCGCGTCGTGCTCCAGGGGGCATTCGGGGACATCCGAGACGGGCAGGCGTACCTGGTCGGGGCGCACATCGGCGAGTACGCGCAGGGAAACGTGGCCAACCACGATCCGGACCGCGACCGCCGGCTCCTCCTCCACCGGCGAGAGATCGACCGGCTTGCAGGCGTCACGCGCGAGCGGGGAGTGACGCTGATCCCAACCCGACTCTACTTCAAGGACGGTCGCGTCAAGCTCGAGCTCGCGGTCGCGAGGGGCAAGGAGACGCGCGACAAGCGTCGAGACCTCGCCGAGCGAGACGCCAAGCGACAGATGGAACGGGCGCTCAAGGCTCGTCGCTGAGCGGGAGCCTGGCGGGAAGCTCGTCGGTCGACCTACGCGGCACGCCAGCCGTTGCGCGCGCGAAGCGCTGCCTCGAGCCCGAGGAAGTCGGCGACGAAACCAGAGGATGAGGTCGCCGTGACCGTCCGTGGGAAGCCTTCCCGAAAGGAGCCAGCCCACGATCAGCGTCGCGGCGAGCGCGCTCCCGACTGCGACGCCGCGCGCGACTTCGCGCTGGCCAGGTCGGCCCGCGACCAGCCACTCGACGATCGCGAGGCCGACCAGGGCGGCTCCGAGGAGCTATGCGTAGAGGGCCGGCTTCGGCACCGGCAAGCCGAGGAATTCGAAGAGGGCGTCCCAGGTCGAGGCGAGCAGAAAGATCGCGAGCGAAGCGTCGCAGATCGCGTCGAGACGCAGGACGAGCCGGGGCGGAAGCCGGAGAAGCACCCGCAGAGGCTATAATTCGGCCGAACAACCCGGGGGCGACCTGGTTTCGACGTGGTCGGTTCTCCGGGAGAGCTGCAAGCCGAGGTCCCCGGTCGGCCTCGTAAATCCACCGGGAAACAAGCAAGTGCGAAGAACAACGAACTCGCACTCGCCGCCTAACTTCGGTTAGGTAGCGCGTCGCTCCGGTCTCGGCCCGTGGATCGGAATCCGGCGCCAGAAAACGGGCTAGCCGCGGAGGGAGAGCCACTCGCCCAAAGCGGGACACCAAAGGAGGGCTAGTCCGTCGGTAGGCCGCCTGCGAACCGG
>DATLQD010000104.1:0-10515 GCA_035535315.1 Gaiellaceae bacterium | reverse complement strand
AAGCCGTTGATGGCAACGCGCGTCATCTCCGTACCGCCACTGATTTGAACGCCGGCCGTCTTGTGTCAAGCTCATTTGTCGCCTTGCGGGCCCGCCTCGGAGATCGCCCTGTCGATGAGCGATGGACGATGTCTTGAACCGCTTTCGCCGCGGCTTCGCCTGCCGTCCAACGCCGCAGGAAGAGCGCTGAAAGGACTAACAACGCGAGCGGAAGGGCGAAGAGCGGCAGAATGTGGTCAAGCTCCACGAACGTGGCGAAGGCCACTACGGCGAAAAGCGAGAGCAGTGCTAACCCAATCGCCAAAATGGCCAGGAACAACGCCGTTTCGGTGTTGGGCGCATTACGAACTTGGCGTCTCGCGTCGGAGCTGACAAAGCGTGTCTTGGTCATACTCATTTGAGGATGCTCCGGGGGTCAGTGCTCGTCGATCGGGGGCAGGCCCCACCTTCACCCGCTACGAGCCTCATTCGCCGGCGATGGGCTACTCGCACAGACCCTGCAGCGACCGGCGCTCGGGGAGCGCCGTGCTCGCGCGCCGTCGGCGAGAACGAGAATTCGCACCTGGCGACCCGTCGATTGTCGCAATCCAATCTGACTGATCGCCCACTCGAGACAATTCCTCCGTCCGAGGCCCTGACGTGCCCTACTGGTGCGACGGGGCCTCGGCGAGGGGTGTCGCTATTGGATCGTCTTGCCTTCGGCGCATGCTGTGCAAAGGCCCTCGCTCCGCAGTGCGAGGTCTGGCGCGTGCATGAGAGCATTGCAACGCGGGCAGCGAGTGCCGTCGCGTCTCAGCTCACGAATTAGGTCCCGTTCGTAATGCGTCGCAGGGTCTTCCTTTCGAGATCTACGCCGTCCTAGGCGGCCGTCGCCAGCTCCCCGGCGTTCGCGGTGGCCGCCGCCACTTGCACGACCAGCTCCCGCCGAGGCTGACGGGTGAACGCCGCTCGGATTAGCCCGCGTGAGCGGACGTAGAAGAGCTCAGTGGACCCGGTCGCGTCGGCCTCTCGAAGCAGCTCACGCATCGCTTCGCCGGCGCGGATCGCCGTGGTTACCGGCACGCCGGCCGTCCGCGCAGACTCGGCCGCGCGCTCCAGCTCACTCTTCACCGTCTTGTAGCGTCGTACGCGCTCGCCCGCCCCGCCTTTGGTCGTGTCGTTGAACTTGTCCTTCACGATCCCAACAAGCCCGAGCCTGGCGCCGTTCTCGCGGCAGTACTCGATTGCGGCACCAACGGCCTCGTGCGAGCCCGACTCATCGATTCCACACAGTACGGAGTGCATCTGACTCTCCTTCCTTGGGTTTGCATCAGCTTCGTAGGCCGCTGCGGCGTTGGAAATGGAGAGGGCGCCTGAGATTACGGTTTTCGCCCACCCATCCTGGAGGCGGCTTGCGACAGGGACAACGAGGTCGGACGTCCTGCTCGGGAAGTTCTCGCACGTCCTCTTGGTCAGTTCTCAGTCATTGACAGAAGATCTCGTAGTACCCGGGACGCCGTCTCGATCACTGGCTCCGGTGCGCAAGTGCGCATGCGTCTCGCAAACCATTCCGCGGTAGCGGTGAGTCAGCAACACAATCACTGCGGTCGAAGTCAGGCTGCTGGCTTGAAGCCCTATGAACACGGGGTCGTGGCGATGGAGGGCGAGCGCGCCGATGAGCAAACTGCTCGTCAACCACATCGCCCAGGCTCGGCCACTGACTCCCGCCGAGCAGTGCTCGCGCGCGAGGTGGACCACCTGAGGCACGTAGGCCACGACGCCGATCGAGATGCCAGTGATGCCAAGCAGCTCGAAGATAGTTGTCTGGCTCATCGAACCACGACCCCTCGCCGCCACCACCCAAGGTCGGCTAGACGGGGTCGGCTGAACGACACCGAGGTCGCATCGGGTTGGGTGAGCGTTGCGAGTTGCTCTTCGAATGCTTGCGACCGGTCATCGGGGTCGGCGCCTTCGTCTTCATCGATGACGGCTCCGCCTTCGTTCTCCCAGCGCATCAACGGATCGCAGGCCATGCCACTCCCCTTAGCTGTCTTGGCGGTGCCCGCCGAGGCTAAAGCGGACGATGCCGCCGGCAAGGTTGCGGTCATCGGTGTCGTACATGGTCTGTGCTTGTTTGCTGAAACTGACTCTGTAGCGGCCGATAGCCTTGGCGAGGCTGTTGTCGCCGCGGCCATCGGCGCCCGGTGGCACTACGACCACTGGGCACGGCGCTCGTCGTGAGACCGCGGCCGACACGTTGCCCAGCAACGACGAGTCTGGTCCGGTCGAGCCCACAACGATCAACCAGGCCCTCTCCTCGGCGGCCGCGGCGACCAGACGGTCGACCGGATGGCCTACGGCAACGAGCCAACCGGCGCCGCAGTCGACCTCGGTCGTGCGCCCGCTCAGGCGCTCGAGCCGCTCGGCGATCGCAGTGATCTCTTGGTCGCTCGAACCGGGGTCCACGACACGGATGAATACGAGCCGCAGCCCGAGCTTGCTACTCAGGCCGCGGGCGACCCGCGCAGCGCCCCTAGCCGACTCCGAGTCGTCGATGGCACAGATGATCGAGCCGGTCACTAATTTCTCCTCATCTCTTCAACAGGTTCGCCCGGCCTGGTCGTGACCGCCATCGGCTGGCCCACCCATCTCCAGACAGCGTGAACCCCATGGCCGAGAACTGGGCTGGGTCCCCGCACCAAATGAGCTCGCGACCCGATAGCCGCCGCGGCCAGCGCACGGCAACCTGAAGCAGGCGAACAGAAAGCGAAGCATGCGAATGAGCAGGATCATCTGCGGCGCCATCAGGCCGCTTGCGCACAGCCACAATCCGAAGGGGGTTCCGATGACAGCACTAGCGACGCCAACCGACTCACCGGCATTCACGCCCGTCGATCGTCCTGTGGAAAAGTTGACGCCTGAGGCCGCCGCGGCTCCGATCATCGCCGCCGTCGATGACTCCGAAGCGAGCACGGCCGCCGTCGACGCAGCAGTTCAGCTCGGGGCAGAAACGGGCGCCCCGCTGGTATTCGTGTACGTCCGTCGGGGTCCGGTCGGCTTGCTCGGCGCGCCTATCTACCAGCGTCGACTGACCTCCGCGATGGCGCGGGCGCGCGCCGTGCTCGACCGAGCGCTTTCGACTGCCGCGCGCGCGGACGTCACCGCCGAAGCCGAGATCCTCGAAGGCTCGCCGCACAAGCGCATCCTCGAACTCGCACGCGACCGCGGCGCCCAGCTGGTCGTCGTCGGTCGGCGCCGACGCAAAATCGGGCGCGGCGTCTCACACGCGGTCGTCCGCACCGCAAGACGACCCGTGATCGTCGCCCAGGGGCTGACGCGTTCGTTGGTGGAAAGGGCTGCCTGAATGCTCGCGGCGATAGATGACCTCGACACATGTCTCGCCCCCGCCCTCCTGACAGACGCGCTCTTTCGCGAACTCATGGCCGGTACGTCGCAATGACCTCTCGTCTTCATCAGCTGTCGACGCTCGGCCAGAGCGTTTGGATCGACTTCCTGTCGCGCCAATTGCTTGAGTCTGGCGCCTTGGCACGCGCGGTTGAAGGCGACGCCGTAGTTGGCGTCACCTCGAACCCGACTATCTTCGCGAAGGCCCTGTCCGGCGACGCGTACGACCAGCAGATCGCTGCCAGCGCCGGCGACGCGAAGAGCATCTTCCTCGAGCTGGCGATACGCGACGTCACGAACGCCTGCGATCTGCTTCGGCCGGTCTGCGAGCGCACCGAGGGTGCGGACGGTTACGTCTCGATTGAAGTCGACCCCCACCTGGCCAGCGACACCGAGGCGACGATCGCTCAAGCTACCTACTTCCACGAGATGATCTCTCGGCCCAACTTGCTGGTCAAGATCCCGGCCACCGAGTCCGGCGTACCGGCCATCGAGGAGATGACCGCCCGCGGCTACTCGATCAACGTCACTCTGATCTTCTCGCTAAGCCGCCACCACCAGGTCGCCAACGCGTACCTGCGCGGACTCGAGCGGCTTGTTGCTTCCGGCGGCGACCCCAGTCGCATCCACTCGGTCGCCAGCTTCTTCGTCTCCCGTGTCGACACCGAGACAGACCCCCGACTCACGGAAGCCGGTCGCGATGACCTCAAGGGCCGCCTCGGCATCGCCAACGCCAAGCTCGCATACCAGCAGTACAAGGAGCTGTTCGACGGCGAGCGCTGGGACGCGCTGGCTGCGCGCGGCGCCACGGCGCAGCGCTGCCTGTGGGCCTCGACTTCCGTGAAGGACCCGAGCATGCGCGACACGCTTTACATAGAGGAGCTGATCGGCCCTCAGACGATTTCGACCATGCCCGAGGAGACGATCCGCGCCTTCCAAGATCACGGTCGCGTTGAATCTCGACTCGAGATGGAGCTCGACGAGGCACAGTCTTTGTTCAACCAGCTGTCCGACGCAGGCGTTGACTACAACGACGTTGTCACCGCACTCGAGCGCGAGGGAATTGACAAGTTCGTTGTCTCGGTCAACGAACTTCTCGATGGCATCGTCACAAAGCGCCGTTCCCTCCACGAGGCCGCGTAGACCCGGATCGAAGGTCGTGAACCTGATCGGCTTCCCCAGCGGTCGGCGAATGTCCCGCCGTCATCTCTGCGGGTCTGTGCACCGCTGTGGCCCGTACACCAGGCGCGTCGGCGGCATACGGATCGGATGTCGCCCGACCCCTGGTCGCGCACGCCCGCTGACCAGCTGAAGCGCCGGACATCCGTAGCCAAGGTCTACCACCGAGCGCGGCCGAGCGCCCCTGACTCGCTCCGGCGAGGAAACACTGAGGGAGCACGACGCGGGCACGCGCGTCTGCGTGCGGTCACTCGTTCTCGCTCGATCCGTATCGCTTGCGGGACTTTCAGTGGCCGCGCACACGCTTCCCGAAGCGCGCGATAGGTGCGCGATAGTGGAGACCTGCGCCACGGCTTCGCTTGAGCCGGCACCAGTCACCAACTGGATGGTTCCGGCAGAGGAGGCACTTCCTCCTCAAAGGGCGCCTGTACAGGGATTTCTTCGAACGGAGCGGCGCAGGAGTCGAACCTACCCAGCGACGGGTTGCGCCGCCTCACCGGTTTTGAAGACCGGCTGGGCCACCGGGCCCGGGCCGCTCCGGGGCCAGCCTAGCTTCTGACCCTCGACAGGGACACAATGCCTACGTGTGGCGCCGGAGAAGGGGCCGTTAAAAGAAGAGAGAGGCGGTGCGACTCACCCGCCTCCCTCTCGCGAGTTGCTTGGGCTGCGGCCCCCCAGCAATCTCGCTTCCGGCTAGATCCCCTCGGATCCCCGCCTGGCGTTATAGATCGGCCTTTCAGCGTCCGTCGATATCACTCGTTCTAGGGAAAGTGAACCACGGGTGTGAACCACCTCCTGGGGCATGGAGTGAAGCGGCTTGCGTAAGCAATACTGCGGCTTGTAAGGGTTTGCGGCGAACTTCTGAGGGTGGGCCCCGATGCGGCGGGGGCTCCCTCGGAAGACAGTTGGGGGCGGGCTCGTTGCGGCGAGCTCCGCTCCCTTACTCTTTCAAGGGTCGCGAAATACAATCGCCGCTGTGCACGGGGTCATCTTCGCGAGCTTCGTCGACTACGTGGCCGCACGCCACGGCTCCGACGTCGCTTCCGAGATCCTCTCCGACCAGCCCGTCTTCCTCCTGAGCGAGGCCTACGAGGACGAGCGCCTGCTCGCGCTCATCAACCGGGCGTCGGAGCTCACAGGGATTCCGGAGAGTGAGCTTGTCCACCAAGTCGGCGTCTTCACGGCCCAGCAGACATTCGCACGCCTCTACCCGGCCTTCTTCGCCGTCGCCGGGGGCACCCGGCCGTTCCTCCTCTCGGTGGAGACGTTCATCCACGAGCTCGTGCGGGCGACGATCCCGAATGCCAGCCCGCCGCGACTTCACGTACAGCCGCTCGGGGACGACGGCGTCACGATCAACTACACGTCCTCGAGACGACTTTGTGCCTTGCTCGCCGGTTTGGTCGAGGGAACGGCGCGCCACTATGGCGAGGAAGTAGAGGTGGACCAGACCGACTGCATGCTGCGGGACGATCCCGCCTGCGTGTTCGAGATCCGGGTCAGCCCCGGGATGCTCGCCGCCTGAGCACCCGAGCGTCGCCGACCCGCCTCGTGACGCCGTCCGCGTCGAAGCGCTCGAGCAGGAGCTGCGCCGGCCGCCGTCCCGTACCGAGCAGATCGCGAAAACGGGCGAGCGTTATCGACCCTTCCCGCTCGCACTCCTCGACGAGGAGCCGCCTGGCCTGCTCGTGCGCCCCGGCTCCGACGGCCATGCCGTCCCCGACCCGCACCAGGCGCCCCTCGCGCTCGAGGTAGGCGCCGAGCTCCCGGTTCTCGACGGGCACAGGCGTGTAGCCGGCCGCTTCGAGCTCGGCTTCGAGCCGGGCGGCCGTGTCGGCGCGGTCTCCGAGGGACGCCGCCGCGCCGGGGAGATACAGCTTCGCTCCTCGCCGCTCGAGCCCGAGACGGGGCACGACAGACGCGGCCCAGGCAGCCGAGGGAACCGGCACGCCCGGGTCCAGCGAGTCGGCCGTGCCGATGCGCGTTCGAAGATCCCGCTCGAGGGCTTCGAGCCAGGAGCGTGAGAAGAGCCACTCGCCGGCTCGCTCGACTGCGTCGAGATCGGCGGGAGCCAGGTGGCGGAGACTGTCGAGCCGAACCGGGGCGTGGACCGTGGCAGCGATGTCACCGCGCTCGATCAGCTCGAGGCGCTCGGGCGAGAGCTTTCTCGGCGGGACAGGATCGAGGACGACCGCGCCGCCCAGGGTCGTACGGTCGCGCAAAACGACGTGATCGCCCCTGGCAGCGACCACCGGCGAGGCGAGCCGGAGCTGGGCGTAGCGCTCACCGGCCCGGACCACCCGTGCGTAGTGCTCGGCGGTCCCGTGGTGGACGTGAAGGCGCGTGCCGTCGGGGATCTCCTCCAGCTCGTCCAGGCTGACGTCCAGCCGGTAGCTGGCGGGAAACGCGCCGGGCTCGACCAGTGCATCCCCGCGCCTGAGCTGGGTCCGTTCGACTCCCGGGAGCGCGACAGCGACACGCTGGCCCGCCCCGGCCCGCTCGACGTCGCGGTCGTGCACCTGCACGCTTCGAACCCGAACCTCGAGCCCGCCCGGCTGGGCGACGAGGATGTCTCCCTCCCCGAGCGATCCAGACCAGAGCGTTCCCGTTACCACAGTGCCGATCCCCCGGAGCGTGAAGACCCGGTCGACGAAGAGCCGTGTGGCGCCCTCGGCCGCTCGCTCCTCGACGGCTTCGGCCTCCGATGCAAGCGCTGAGCGAAGCTCGCCGAGACCTTCGCCCGTTCGGGCGCTCGTCGCTATCACCGGTGCGCCCGGAACGAGCTCGCGGCCCTCCTCGACGGCAAGCTCGCGGGTCTCCTCGTCGACCGCATCGATCTTGGTGATCGCGACGACGCCCCGCTCGATTCCGAGGAATCTCAGAATCGCCAGGTGCTCGTGTGTCTGCGGCCGTGCCCCCTCGGCTGCATCGACGACCAGTAGAAAGAGGTCGATTCCGGTCGCGCCGGCGACCATGTTCCGCACGAAGCGCTCATGGCCGGGCACGTCGACGAGAGAGAGCCGCCGCCCGTCCGGCAGGTCGAGCGGTGCGTACCCGAGATCGATCGAGATGCCACGCTCCTGCTCCTCGGGCAGCCGGTCGGTGTCCTTCCCGGTCAGCGCCCGAACCAGCCAGGTCTTGCCGTGGTCGATGTGCCCGGCTGTGCCTATCGTGCGCGGCACTCGCGAACCGCCTCCGCCGCCTCCTCTGCCTCCGCATCCGTGAGCGTCCGGCAATCGAGGAGCAGGCGGCTGTCGCGGACGATGCCGATCACGGGTGGGTTTCCTACCCGCAGGCCCTCCGCGAGCTCGGGCTCGAGAGCGCATGCGAAGCTCGGGAGCTCGGTGAGGGGCAGCGCTCCGCCGCCAACGCGGGCGACGGTGCTCTCGACGGTGCCCCCGGTCAGCGAAGCCAGCCGCTCCGCGCGAGCTCGCACGAGGCCGAGGTCTTCGCGGAGCATGTGAGGAACGGGAATCGCGTCTTGCCGCCCGCTGCGATAGAGCGCGAGCGTGCCCTCGAGAGCGGCGAGCGTGAGCTTGTCGGGTCGAAGCGCGCGTTGGAGCGGATGACGCCGCAGGCGCTCGACCAGGTCGGCGCGGCCCGCGACGATTCCCGCCTGCGGCCCGCCGAGAAGCTTGTCTCCCGAGAAGCAGACGAGATGCGCGCCCGCGTCGAGGCTCGAGCGCGGGCTCGGCTCGTCCTCGTGTACGTCGAGGAGGCCCGATCCGAGGTCGTCGACCAGCACGAGACCGCGGCGCTCCGCGAGCGCCGAGAGCTCACGAAGACCCGGCTGCTCGGTGAAGCCCACCATCCGGAAGTTCGACTGGTGCACCCGGAGGATCGCGGCTGTCGACTCTCCGACGGCGTGCTCGTAATCGGCGAGCCGCGTGCGGTTCGTCGTCCCGACCTCGACGAGCTTCGCGCCGGAGCGTGCGAGGACGTCCGGGATCCGGAAGCCGTCGCCGATCTCGATCAGCTCGCCGCGTGAGACGATCACCTCGCGGCCTTCCGCGATTGTGGCCAACGCGAGGAGAATGGCTGCCGCGTTGTTGTTGACTACGAGTGCCGCCTCGGCGCCGGTGAGGTCGCGAAGCAGAGGCGCTACATGGTCCTGCCGCGAGCCGCGGGCGCCGGCGGTGAGGTCGTACTCGAGGTTCGAATAACCGCGGCCGACTTCGACCACCCGGTCCAGCGCCTCCTCTGCGAGCGGCGCCCGACCCAGGTTCGTGTGGACGAGGACTCCGGTCGCATTCAGCGAACGCCGGAGTCTGGGAACTTCCAGAGCCTCCAGCTCGTTAAGTACACGATGAACCAGATCCCCGAGACCACCTCCGGCCCGGACATCCTCGCGCGCGTGAGCGAGCGCGTTTCGGATCGCGGTCAGGACGAGTTGCCGTCCGTGCCGGGCCGCCAACGGGGCGATGGAATCGTCGGCGAGCAAGCGGTCGACCGACGGAAGGTCGCGGAGCGGGTTTCCCCTGGCCATTGGCCTGATGATAGAGAGCCGGTCAGGGGGGTACGATCGCGTTCATGGTAGAGCTCGATGCTGGACGGCTGCGAGCGGCACGCGACTGGGGAAGTCGCTGGGCCGCCCTTGCGCTCGCGCTGGCGATCCTGATCGCCCTTCTCGGAGCGTTCGTGCTCGTCCGGGCGGTGATGCTGCGCAGCGCAGTCCTCCCCGGCGTCAACGTGGCCGGGATCGACGTCGGCGGTCTCTCCCGCGCGGACGCCCGCGCGAAGATCGAGGCGACCCTGGGCCCCAACCTCGGCCGCCCCGTGACCGTGGTCGTCGGCACGCGAGAGTTCACTACACGTCCGAGCCGGCTTTACGAGCTGGACGTCGCGGCCACGGAAGCCGCGGCCTACGCGGAAGCGCGGGGGTCCTTCCTCTCGCGCCTGACCTCAATCGTGCTGCCGTTCGCTGGCGACCGGGAGGTCGACCCCGTCTTGCGTGTCCTCCCCCGGGGCCGCCAGGCGCTTGCGGAGCGACTGAGCGCGCTGACCAGGCGGCCGGTCTCGGCGAGGGTTGCGATGCAAGATCTCACGCCCGTGGTCTTCCCGGGGCGCTTCGGAGCGGTCGTCGACGAGCCCGGCCTGATCGCGGCGCTTCGTCGCACTGCCCTCTCGGGCTCTGGAACCGTCCGCGTGGCACTCGAGCGGAAGGCGCCGGCGATCACAACGGCTGAGGCTCGCCGTGCGGCGGCCGACGCCGAGCAGCTCGTGTCGGCGCCGGTCACGATCCGCTTCCGCGGCGATGACGTCGGACGGCTCTGGCCGCGGACGCTGGCGGGCCTGGTCCGCTTCCAGCCGTCCGAGGGCGGCTACAACCTGGTTCTCGCGCAGGACGGAGTGGGGCGGGCGGTCGGCCGGTTCGTCACCTCGGCGACGCGGAAGCCCGTGGACGCGACTTTTGCCGTCTCGGGGAACCACGTTCGCGTGGTTCGGTCTCGGGGTGGTACGCGCCTGGCCTCGACCAAGGGTGCGGCGGCTATCCTCGCCGCCGGCCTCGCGCCGGGCGGAGCTCGGGCTGCGACCGTCACGCTCACGAAGCAGCAGGCCGAGCTGACGACGCGGGATGCCAGGGCGCTCGGGATCAAGCGCAGGATCTCGACCTTCACGACTGACATGGGAGTCTCGTCCTCGAACCGGATCCACAACGTCCTGCTCATGGGTCAGTACCTCGACGGCACCATCGTCCGTCCGGGCCAGACGTTCTCGTTCAACGGGACAATCGGGCCACGGACCGCGGAGCGCGGTTTCCTCGAGGGCCAGATGATTCTCGGGGGCCTCCTCGTCCCGTCGATCGGCGGCGGCGTCTGCCAGGTGGCGACCACGATCTTCAACGCAGCGTTCGAGGCCGGCCTCCCGATTCGGGAGCGCCACAACCACTCGTTCTACATCAGCCACTACCCGATGGGGCGCGACGCGACGGTCTCGTGGGGCGGGCCCGAT
>DATLQD010000103.1:0-18971 GCA_035535315.1 Gaiellaceae bacterium | reverse complement strand
GGCTGACCGGGAGTTCCTGGAGCGGGTGGCTCTGCTCCTTTCCCCGCACGCAGCGAAACGCTCCCGCTAGGCCACACGGGCTATGCCCGAGCCGCTTTCAGCTCCTCGACCCGGCGGAGCACGGTGGCGGGCTTTGCCGCCAGCAGGGGCTCGCCTAGCAGCATGCTGCCGAGCTCGTTTGCCTGGCGGATCACGGCCTCTCGCTCCGAGCTGAGGCCTCCGCGAGCGACGAAGAGTGCCGCGCGCGCAGCACTCCCCCACTCGACGATCCCGGCCAGACCCGGGGGCGGGTCGGATGCGTCCTGCTCCGTCAGCCGCGGGTGCTGACCGAACTCGGCGGCGAGCCGGCGCGCTCGCCTCTCGAGCTCGGCGGCCTCGCAGATCGCCTCGGCGGCGGTGTCTTCAAGCGCCGCGGACTCCTCGCCAAGCTCCGACACATGCCGGTCGGCCATGCGCAGCGCATCCTGGGTCCGAATCACCGCCCGCCGCGCTTCGGCGACTGCGTCCGCCGAGCGACCACGCTCCGCGTCCGCCAGCGACTCGCTGGCTTCGTTCTTGGCCCGGAGAGCTCGAGCAGCCTGCTGCTCCGCGCCCGCTTGCTCAGTCCGCAGCCGCTCCCGCTCGACGGGAAGCCGGGAGAGAAACTCCTCGAGCTCGGCCGCGCGGAGCCGCACGCGCTCGACCTCCGCACCGAGCTCGGCGAGTTCCGCCTCGGCAGCGCTCAGCGTCTCGTCGGCGGCCTCGAGCTCCCGCAAGAACGCAAGCGCCTCGTCGGACACGGCCGGCCTAGGACGGGGTGACGCGGTAGGCGTCGAAGACCGACTCGATGTTTCTGAGGGCGCTCAGGAGCCCCCGCAATGCCTTGATGTCCCCGACCTCGGCGACGTACCAGTTCCGTGCCATCTGGTCCTCGACGTGCCCCCCGTACTCGACGATGTTCGTGCCGTGCTCGGCGAAGGTCCTGGCAACGTCCTCGAGCAGGCGCGGGCGGTCCCAGGACGAGACCGCGATCTGAACCCGGAAGCTTTGCGACGCTCCGCCGTCCCACTCGACCAGCGTGAACCGATCAGGGTTCTTCTGCAGCGCGCGCACGTTCGGGCAGTCGTCCCGGTGGATGGTGATTCCCTTGCCGAGCGAGATGTAGCCGACGATGCCGTCCCCCGGAACCGGTGTACAGCACTTGGCCAGGCGGACTAGGACATCCTCGACGCCTGGCACGTGGATCCCGAAGTTCTGCGATGCGACCGCGTGGCGCGCCCTGGGCTTGAGAGGGACCTTTTCCTCTTCGGCCACCTCGGTCGTCTTGAGCCGGTGCAGCACCTTGTTCGCGACCTGAGACACCTGGAGCTTCCCGGAGCCGAGAGCCAGGTAGAAGTCCTCGGCCTTCTTGAACCCCATCTCGCGGATCACCTGGGCGAGCAGCGGTGAATGTGAGAGCTTCTTGTACGGCAGGTTGTGCTGCTTCAAGGCGTTTTCGAGCGAGTCGCGCCCGCGCTGCTCGGTGTCCTCGCGCGTCTCGCGGCTGAACCACTGCCTGATCTTGTTGCGGGCCCGGGACGAGGCGGCCAGGGACATCCAGTCGCGCGAGGGCCCACGCCCCTGCTGCTTCGACGTCAGGATCTCGACGAAGTCTCCGCTCTGAAGCCGGTAGTGGAGCGGGACGATGCGGCCGTTCACCTTCGCGCCCACGGTCCGGTGGCCGACATCAGTGTGGACTGCATACGCAAAATCGATCGGCGTCGAGCCGGCCGGGAGATTCTTGACCTCGCCTTTCGGCGTGAACACGTAGACCTCGTCCGAGGCGAGCTCCGGGAACGCACGGATGAGCTCGCGCGGGTCTGCCTCCTCCTCCTGCCAGTCGGCGAGCTGCTGGAGCCAGGCGATCCGTTCGGCCCCGCTCCCGCGCAGCTTGGAGCCCTTGTAGACCCAGTGTGCGGCAATGCCAAACTCGGCCGTCACGTGCATGTCGTTCGTCCGCACCTGGATCTCGAGCGGCTTTCCCTCCGGGCCGATCACCGTCGTGTGGAGCGACCGGTAGAGATTGAACTTGGGCATCGCGATGTAGTCCTTGAAGCGGCCGGGCATCGGCTTCCAGAGGGAGTGGATGATTCCGAGCGCGCCGTAGCAGTCACGCTCCCCCTCCTTGCCGTCACGCTGCACGATGACCCGCATCGCGGTCAGGTCGTAGATCTCGTTGAACTCCTTGCCCCGCTTGGCCATCTTCTCGTAGATCGAGTAGAAGTGCTTCGCGCGTCCCGAGATCTCGGCCGGGATGTCGAGCTTCTCGAGCTCTCGCTCGACTTGCTCTGCGGCCGTCGAAACGAATTCGTCGCGGTCGCCTCGGCGCTCGTTCACCATCGCCTGGATCTCCGCGTAGCGCCGTGGGTGCAGGGTGGCGAACGCGAGGTCCTCGAGCTGCCACTTGATCGTGTGGATACCAAGACGGTGCGCAAGCGGCGCGTAGACCTCGAGCGTCTCGCGCGCCTTCTGCAGCTGCTTCTGCTTGCCGAGGTACTCGATCGTCCGCATGTTGTGCAGCCGGTCGGCGAGCTTGATCAGGATGACGCCCGGGTCCTGAGCCATCGCGACGATCATCTTGCGGTAGTTCTCCGCCTGGGCCTGCTCGCGGCTCTGGAAGTGGATCCGCGTCAGCTTCGTGACGCCCTCGACGAGCCTGGTGATCTCTTCGCCGAACTCTGCCCGCACTTCCTCGATGGTCAGGTCGGTGTCCTCCACGACGTCGTGGAGGAGCGCTGCCGCGAGCGTGGAGTCGTCGAGGTGGAGATCCGCGAGCACACGCGCGACGCCGACGGGGTGCGCGATGAAGGGCTCGCCGCTCCGCCGCTGCTGGCCCTCGTGCGCCTCAGAGGCAAAGAAGAAGGCGCGCTCCAGAAGCTCGCGGTCGAACTCCGGGTTGTAGGCAGCGACATCCTCGAGGAGGGGAACGAGAAGTTCCTGGTGGCGCTGCGCAGGGCTGTCCTGGAGGACCTGCTTCATGGACGAAGTGTAGCTTCCGGCATCGCTCGCAAACTGGCGCCCCGAGCGAGGCTCCCGGCCGAGCAAGCGTGCGAAATGGTCGCTCTTCGTAGTCGTTTCCTCCTGTGTTCCTCCTCTTTCGGCTTTCGGCGACCGATCCTTCAGCCCGGTTGCTTCTCGCCTCCGCTCAGGCGGCCGCAGCGAGTGGCTCCTCGAGGAGCGCCATGAACGCCTCGGACTCCACGAGAGGCCTCCAGCGCGCCTCAGCTTCGCCGAGGCCGAGCTCGGCGAAGACCTCGGCCGCCCGTGTGTCGCGCTCCCCGGCGGGCTTTCGCCATTCGGCAGCGAGCCAGGCGCGAAGCTCGACGAACCGCTCGGGGGTGTCAAAGATTTTTCGGACCACGAGCTGTGGGGAGACGGAGCCGTTCCATCGGTTCGCACCCAGCCGGAAGGCAACGTCGTACGGCCCTGGACGCCTGAAGAGATCGAGCTTCGCACCCTGACCGAATGCGATCGCGCCGGACCTGGTGCCGTTGGCGGTGACTGCCAGCTTCAGGTGCTTCCCCTCGCCCACGGCGCCGAGCTCGGAGAGCTCGCAGCCGGTCGCCAGGAGCGTGATGCCTGGATTGCCGAGCCCGAAGGGAGCGAGATGCTCGAGCTCCTCGCAGAGCTCGAGCGTCAGGTCGCGTCCGTCGACAACGGCATCGACCACGGTCTGCGGCGTGAGCTCGGACTCACTAAGCCTCTCGCCTGCGTACACAGCGAAGGCTTCGGCGAAGGCGTCGACGTTCTCCGAACGGATCGAGAGCCCGGCCGCGGCGCGGTGACCACCCCAGCGTTCGAGGTGGGACGCGCAGGACGCGAACGCGGCGTGAAGGTCGAAGGCGGGGATCGACCGCCCCGAGCCGACCCATGCATCCTCGGTGCCCGCGACCAAGACGACTGGGCGGTTGAACCGCTCGACCAGCCGCGAGGCCACGATGCCGATCACTCCACGGTGCCACTCCTCCCCTGCGATGACATAGGCGCTCCGGCGGCGCGTCGATTCCGGCCATTCGCCCACTTGCCGGACCGCGTCGCGGAGGATCCGCTCTTCAACCGCCTGTCGATCGCGATTCAGCGTCTCGAGCTCGCCCGCGAGCTGCTGCGCCTCGTGCTCGTCGCAGGTGAGGAGGAGATCGAGCGCGACCCCGGGATGACAGAGGCGTCCAGCCGCGTTGAGACGTGGTGCCAGGCGAAATCCGACCGAACCTGCATCGAGCGCGGCCGGATCCACGCCGGCGGCCTGCATGAGCGCGCGGAGGCCGCGCTTCGTCGTCCTCGCGAGGCGCTTCAGCCCGGCGGTGACGAGCCAGCGGTTCTCGTCCAGGAGCGGCACGACGTCGGCGACCGTAGCCAGGGCCACGAGATCGAGGTGCTCTTCGAGCTTCTCAGGCCCGACCAGCGCCTCCGCCAGCTTGTACACGACGCCTGTTCCGCATAGCTCCGGGAACGGGTAGTCGGAAGGGCGAGTCGCGACGACCGGACAGTCGGGAAGCTCGTCCCCGGGCCGGTGGTGGTCGGTGACGATGACCTCCAGCCCGAGCGCCCGTGCTTCGGCTACCTCCGCCACCGCGGTGATCCCGCAATCGACGGTGATGACGAGGCCGCATTCCTCACGCGCGAGGCGCGCGAGCGTGTCGATGGAGACGCCGTATCCCTCCTCGAACCGACTCGGGAGGTGCCAGTCGACGTTTGCGCCGAGTGAGCGGAGGACGGTGACGGCGAGCGCAGTCGCGCAGATGCCGTCGGCGTCGTAATCGCCGTGGACGCAGATCCGCTTGCCAGAGGCGACTGCGCGGCGAATCGCATCACACGCGTCGGCCATGTTCCCCAGGAGCATGGGGTCGTGTCCCGGCGGCTGCGAGGCCAGAAAGGCCTTCGCCTCTCCGGGGTCGCCGTACCCCCGCCGGACGAGGACGCTCGCTGTCGTCTCGCTGAGGCCGAGCGCCCGGGCGAGCTCGACGACCTCCGGGCGGGAGCACGGACGCATGGTCCATGTCCCCTGCTGCATCGCAATCAACGGTAAGAGGCGGGTCGGACGGCGCTCATGGGCAGCGCGGCACGCGCACGGACCCTTGACGATGCCGACACGTTTCGGGGTTATCCTCAGATGAGTGGCGAACGCGAACTATCTCTCCGGTCAGGATTTCGTGGTCGAGTTCCTCGGCTACCGGTTCTCCTTCAACGCGATGGACTTCGAGCAGCGCGTGAACGCGGCGGCCGTGAAGCTCGGCCTCGTGGAGCCGGGCGAGCTCGACGCCGACGAGACGGCAGACCTCGTTGAGCTCGCCGCGACCGGTCAGATCAGCGAACCGGCGAGCGGGCTCGGGGAGTATCTGGTCCGCCACTGGGAACGCCTGGCGCTGGTCGGCGACGAGTCACTCGTCTACTGGCTCCGCAAGCTCGTCTTCCGAAGCGCGTGGCTCGACCACCGTGTCAAGGAGAACCTGCTTGAAGTGGCGTGGGACGAGAGCACGGCGGAGTTCACGTACCAGGATCCAGAGGGCGGCCGCGCGCTCCTCGAGCTCGCACCGGTGCCGTCCTGGCACGAGCTCCAGTTCCGCCGCGCCTAGACTCTCCGGCTAGAAAAGGCTCTCGTCTGCGGGCGGCGAGGCGCCTGCGTGCTTGCGCCCGAGTTTCGTCACGACGCGACCGCGAGGGGTTCGCTGAATCAGGCCGAGCTGGAGGAGATACGGCTCGTAGACGTCCTCGATTGTGTCCTGCTCCTCTCCAAGGGTCACCGCCAGCGTCGAGAGCCCCACCGGCCCGCCGTCGAACTTGTGCACGATGGCGCCGAGGAGATCTCTGTCGATCCGCTCGAGCCCCTGGTCGTCGACCTCGAGGAGCGCCAGCGCCTCGCGGGCCACGTCGATCGTCACGGCCCCGTCGTAGCGCACCTCGGCGACGTCGCGCACGCGCCGCAGGATCCGGTTCGCGACCCGAGGCGTTCCGCGCGCGCGGCGGGCGATCTCATCTGCTGCCTCGTCGGCAATCTCGACGCCGAGGATCCGCGCCGAACGCCGGACGATGCGGGCAAGTTCCTCGCCCGTGTAGAGATCGAGGCGGTAGGTGATGCCGAACCGATCGCGGAGGGGCGTCGTCAGTAGCCCCGTCCGCGTGGTGGCGCCGACCAGGGTGAAGGCCGGGAGGTCGAGGGTGAGGGTTCTGGCGGCGGGACCCTGGCCGACGATGATGTCAAGCCGGAAATCCTCGAGCGCGGGATAGAGAATCTCCTCCACAGCCCTGTTCAGGCGGTGGATCTCGTCCACGAAGAGGACGTCGTGCGGCTCGAGCGACGTGAGAATCGCCGCCATGTCGCCCTTCCGCTCGAGTGCAGGCCCCGCGACGCAGCGGATTCCGACTCCGAGCTCCTCACGGACGATGAAGGCGAGGCTCGTCTTGCCGAGCCCAGGCGGTCCGGCCAGTAGGACGTGGTCGAGAGCCTCGCCGCGAGCCTTCGCGGCTTCCAGAGAGATCGTGAGCTGTTCCTTGATCCGTTCCTGGCCGACGAAGTCCTGGAGCCGGCGAGGGCGAAGCGAGCCGTCGAGCTCGTCGTCTCCTGGGGCGAGGACGGGCGCGGTGACGCGCTCGGCGGCGCTCATGCGGCCCTAAGCGCCTGCCGGACGCGCTCCGCCGGGGAGAGCTCCGGGTCGGTGTCTGCGAGCCGCTGCTCGGCCTCCGCAGGCGTATATCCAAGCTCGACGAGCGCATCGCGGGCTACCACATGGCCGTCCCCTGCTCCGAGGTGCGGCGCTTCGACGGCGACGAGCGTGGCGACCTTCTCCTTGAGCTCGAGGACGACCCGCTGGGCAGTCTTCTTGCCGATCCCAGGGATGCTCTGGAACAGGGCGTCGTCCTCTCGAACGATGGCCCGCCGAAGCTCGCCCGGAGAGTAGCCGGAGACGATCGCGAGGGCGACCTTCGGGCCGACTCCGGAGACCGACAGGAGATGCTCGAAGAGCTCTCGCTCCTCCGCGCTCGCAAAGCCGTAGAGCTGGAGGGTGTCCTCGCGGACGTGCAGGTGCGTCTCGATTACAGTCTCTTCGGCGCCCTCCGCCTTCCGAAGGGCACTCGGGGTCGCTGCGATCCGGTACCCGACTCCGCCCACGTCGAGCACGAGCCCCTCGGCGTCAGAGGCCACGGCCTTCCCGCGCAGCCGAGAGATCATCTCGTTGCTCCTGCGAGAGCAGCGAGCGGGGGTGCGAGCGCGTGGCAGATCGCAACCGCGAGCGCATCCGCTGCGTGACTCGGCGTCGGCGCCTCAGCCATCCCGAGGAGCGCCTTGACCATCCGCTGCATCTGGCCCTTGTCGGCGCGACCATAGCCGCAGACAGCCTGCTTCACCGACGCGGGGGGATACTCGAGGCAGAACACTTCCGCCTGGGCGCACGCGACGAGCACGGCGCCTCGCGCTTGCCCGACGGAGAGTGCGATGCGGGCGTTTGCGCCGACGAACGACTCCTCGAGCGCGACCGCGTCCGGCTCGTGCTCGGCGATCAGGGCGGTGACCCCGTCGTGGATCGCCTTCAGACGCAGCTCGATGGGATCTCCCGCAGACGTCTTCCACCAGCCATGGGCGACGCCCCTGAGACGCCCGCCGTCTGCCTGAACGATGCCGTATCCGCAAGCTGCCGTACCCGGGTCGATGCCGAGGACTCTCACGAAGTGAGGTTAGGGATGTGTCCGGACGTTCCTGCCGGCCCGCCCAGGTAGCTCCTTACCGCCGGCGGCCTCTCCTCGAGCCACGGCTGTAGTCCATCGCATAGAGCGAGGCCCGCTTTCGTGTGCCCGCGGCAGACCGTCACCGGCGACGTGGACCACGCTACGCCGAGCGCGGCCGTGTAAGCCTACGAGGCGACGGCCTCGAGCACCCGCTCGGGGATGTCGAAGTTCGCGTAGACGTCCTGGACGTCGTCGTTCTCCTCGAGCGCGTCGACAAGGCGCAAGAGCTTCTTGGCGGCGCTCTCGTCGGCGATCTCGACCGTGGTCTTCGGAAGCATGGTGAGGTCGGCCCCGTCGTAGGCGATGCCAGCGTCGTTCAGTGCGCGGCGCACCTCCGGAAGAGCCTCGGGAGCCGAGACGATCTGAAAGCTCGAGCCCTCGCGGGTGACGTCGTCCGCTCCTCCCTCTGCGGCCGCGAGCGTCAGCGAATCCTCGTCAACCGATTCTGCGTCAACCAGCACGACGCCCCTTCGCTCGAAGAGCCAGGCGACCGAGCCGCTCGCGCCCAGGTTGCCGTCGTTCTTGGCGAAGACGTGCCTGACATCGGCGCTCGTGCGGTTTCGGTTGTCCGTGACAGCCTCGACGAGCACAGCGACGCCGTTCGGGCCGTACCCCTCGTACGTGATCGTCTCGTAGGCCTGACCGTCGGCCCCCGCACCCGAGCCGCGCGCGATCGCGCGCTCGATGTTCTCCTTCGGCATCGAGGCGTCGCGCGCCTTCTGGATCGCATTCGCGAGCGCGTGGTTTCCCTCTGGATTCGGGCCGCCTTCACGCGCCGCGACGATGATCGCGCGCGAGAGCTTCGAGAAGAGCTGCCCGCGCTTCGCATCGGCGGCGCCCTTCTTGTGCTTGATCGACGACCACTTGCTATGCCCCGACACAGGTCTCCTCCCGAACGAGCTCCAAAAATCGCTCGTGCACCCTCGTGTCCTCGGTCAGCTCGGGGTGAAACGCGGCGACGAGGATGCGGCCTTGTCGCAGCAAGACCGGATCGCCGTCGAGCTGCGCGATTATTTCGACCTCCGGGCCTGCCTGCTCCACGCGGGGCGCGCGGATGAAGACGCCGCGGAGAGGCTCGTTCTCTCCCGGTAGGTCGAGGTCCGCCTCGAAGCTCCTGACCTGGCGCCCATAGCCGTTTCGGCGTACGACGAGGTCGATGGCGCCAAGAAAGGGCTGGTCAGGCACCCCGTCGACGGCGCCCCGTGCCAGGAGAATCATTCCCGCGCACGTGCCGAGAACGGGCTGCGCAAAACGACGAATCGCCTCCTCGAGTCCATAGAGGCGGATGAGGCGCCCGATCGCCGTCGACTCTCCGCCCGGCACGACGAGGCCGTCGAGCCCTTCCAGCTGCTCAGGCTTCCTGACCTCGACGACGCCTGCGCCGAGCCTGCGGAGCATCGCCGCGTGCTCCCGGAAGTTCCCCTGCACTGCGAGGACGCCGATTGTCAGTCGTCCGCTCATCTCGCGTGAAACTGTACCCCCGGGGCCTTCGACCCCTCTGCCCCCTGCGGTCAGCGTACCTCGCAAAAGCGCACGCTTCTGGTACGAATGGGGCCGAGGGTGTGACTTACCAGCCGCGAGCTTCGAGGAGCTCTTCGGGCGGGAGCGCCGCGGCATCGAGGCCGCGCATCGGCTCACCCAGGCCAGTCGAGACCCGGGCGAGAATCTCAGGGTCGGAGTAATGCGTGGTCGCCTCGACGATCGCCTTGGCACGCTCCGACGGCTCCGAGCTCTTGAAGATTCCGGAGCCCACGAAGACGCCGTCTGCGCCGAGCTGCATGCAGAGCGCCGCGTCGGCGGGCGTCGCGATCCCGCCGGCGGTGAAGGTCACGACCGGCAGGTGCCCGTTCTCGGCCACCCAGCGGATCAGCTCGAACGGCGCCTGGATGTTCTTCGCCTCCGTGTAGAGCTCGTTCTCGTCGAGCGAACCGAGCCGCCTGATCGCGCCGAAGACGGCGCGCATGTGGCGCACTGCGTTCACGATATCTCCGGTCCCGGCCTCGCCTTTCGTCCGGATCATTGCCGCGCCCTCGTTGATTCGCCGCAGCGCCTCGCCGAGATTCCGGCAGCCGCAGACGAATGGGATCTGGAACTTCCACTTGTCGATGTGATGCTCCTCGTCGGCCGGAGTCAAGACCTCGCTCTCGTCGACGTAGTCCACCTCGAGCGCTTCGAGGATTTGCGCCTCCACGAAGTGGCCAATGCGCGCCTTCGCCATGACGGGGATCGTCACCGCCTCCTGGATCTCGACGATTTTCGTCGGATCGGCCATCCGCGCCACGCCGCCTTCCTTGCGAATGTCGGCCGGAACCCGCTCGAGCGCCATGACGGCCACCGCGCCGGCATCCTCGGCGATCCGAGCCTGGTCAGCGGTGGTGACGTCCATGATCACACCGCCTTTGAGCATCTCGGCGAGACCGCTCTTCACGCGCATGGTGCCAAGCTCAGCCATGCCTCCGATTCTACATTTCGTCCTAGAGCAGGAGTTCGAGCGCGGCCTCGGGCTCCTTGAACGGCGGGATCACGTAGATCCCGGCCGCGCGCGTCCGGGCCCCGTCCACGAGCGCGCGAGCGATATCGAGGCCGACCGCGGCCGCATCCGAGTCCGCGTCGGCGAGCCGGCGCTGAACCGCCTCCGGGATCACGATGCCGGGCACCTCGTTGTGCAAGCGATATGCGAGGGAATAACTCCGGACGGGCCAGATCCCCACCAGGAGCGGGATCGGCGGCTCCCCACCGAGCGCGTCGAGGAAGCGGTCGAGGTACTCGAGGTCGAAGAGCGCCTGCGTCATCGCGAAGTGTGCACCGTTCTCGACCTTCTCCTGAAAGCGCTCCACCTCGCGCGTCAGGTCTTCGGCGGACGGGTTGACGGCGACGCCGATGTAGAAGGAGGTCGGTGCGTCGATCGACTTGCCCGCATAGTCCTCCCCCTCGTTTAGTCGCGTGAGCACTGCGGTGAGTCCGATCGCATCGACCTCGTAGACCCCACGGGAGCCAGGGTAGTCGCCGACGTGAGGCGGATCTCCCGTGACGGCCAGGACGTTCCGGATCCCGTCCGCGTGCGCGCCCAGGAGCTGGGACTGGAGGCCCATGATCGAGGCATCGCGCGGAGTTACGTGCGGGATCGTCTCCAGCTCGACGACGCGCTCGATCGCGGCTGCGGCGACGAGGGCCGAAAGCCGTGCGCGAGCCATGGGGTTGTCGTTGATGTCGACGACGTGAACGGCTCCGGAGTCCCTGAGGACCGCCGAAACCCGGAGCATGTTCTCCATGTTCGTCCCCTTGGGCGGGTCGAGCTCGACCGAGACGACCCACTCTCGGGCTGCGAGCATGCGGCAAAGGAGGGTCTGCTCCGCCCGGCGCACGACCGGGACGATCACATCACGCTCGAACGCCTCGAAGAAGACCCGCGGCAGCCTCTCCTCCTCCACGGCCTGCCGGATCGCCGCGATCTGCGCCGGCATCGTGCCGCAGCAGCCGCCCACGATCCGGGCGCCGAGGGCACTCGCCTGCGCGGCGAACTCGGCGAAGTAGTCCGGGGTTGCGTTCGGATAGACGATGCGGCCGTCCGAGCGGCTCGGGAGACCGACGTTCGGCTGAGCGGTCAGCATGAGCCCGTTCTCCCCGACGAGGCTCGACATCTCGGATAGGGCGGCAAGTGCAGCTTGCGGGCCAAGTCCGCAGTTGGCGCCGATCGCAGTGACGCCTAGGCCCCCCAGACGCTCGACGGCCTGGGCCGCGGACACGCCCGCCAGCGTCTGGGCATCTTCGTCGAAGGTGAGCTGGGCGACGATCGGAAGCGAGGACACTCCCTGGACCGCCTCGATCGCCGTTACGAGCTCGCCCAGGTCGAAAAACGTCTCGACCATGAAGAGATCGACGCCCCGTCCCTCGAGGAGCCGCGCTTGCTCGGTGAAGACGTCGAACGAGTCCTCCGCCCCGCTGGTTCCCTCGAGGTCCCCGAGCGGCCCGATCGAGCCGGCGATCAAGATCGGAGCCCCGGCGACTTCGCGCGCCTCGCGGGCGAGCTTGACGCCGTTCTCGATGATCTCTGCGAGGCGATCGTCCAGCAGGTTCGCCGACAGCTTCCGCCGGTTGGCCCCGAACGTGTTGGTCTCGATCAGCTCTGCGCCGGCGCGGATGAAGGCCAAGTGGACTCCGACGACGGTCTCGGGCGCCTTCAGGTTCGCCTCTTCGGGGCAACGCAGGCGAGCTACCCGGGTGGAGAGGAGCGCACCCGTGCCTCCGTCTGCGACGACGACGGGTCCGGTCGAAATCCGCTCGAGCGCACGGGTCAAGGTTGGCTCACCTGCATGAGGCTGAGGCTATCGGAGGTGCTAGGCGCGGTCGTCGAGCGCCGAGCGAAGCTCGCGCGACTCGCCGTGATCCGCCGGCTCCCCGACCCGCGGGCGGAGCAAGACGTCCTCGAGCTGGGCAGCGACGTCTCGGAGGCTCTGAAACGCCCGCTCGCGCCGGTCCTCGAGGAGCGTGATCTCCTGCCGGAGCTCGTCGACCCTGCGGTGTGCGTCACCGTCGATTTGACGGGCCATGTCCTCGGCCGTCTCTCGCATCGCGCGTGCCTGCTCTTCTGCCTCCGCCACGGCGCGACGTCCTTCCTCCTCCGCCTCGCGACGGCGTTCGGACGCATAGGCGTCAACGGCGAGCCTGACGTCGGACGCATACTCGTCCGCGTCGCTGCGGGTGCGCTCCGCCTCGGCGGTAAGCTCGGTGATCCGTGCCCCCGCGTCGGACTCCACCCGGCCGAGCAGCTCGGAAACTTCCCTCTTCGCCTCGGTCCTGAGCTCCTCGGCGGCGCGCTCCGCTGCCGCGAGAATTGCCGAGACCCGGCTGCCGACGTCGGCAGGCCGAAGTCGCTCGTCCTCTCGGTGCTCCGCGGTGTCGCTCGTCTCTTTGTCCATAGCCCCTTCCCAGGGTGCGTAGCAGCTCTGGAACCTACTCGATCAGCCGAAATCCCGCAAAGTGCGCGTTCCGACCGTCTAGAGCTCGATGCGCCGGATCCGCGCGACGCCGCCGGCCACGGTCCACCGCGTCACGTACGCCGTCAGTCCGTAGAGATCCGTCGTCCAGTAGAACGTGCGCTGGCTGCTGACTCTTGCGACTAGGCGGATCTGGGTCCTCCGAAGCTTGCGGACGTAAGCAGAAGAGATCCCCTGCCGCTGCTTGATCCAGAGGATCCGGGTCGAGCTGAGCGACGGATTCGAGAGGAGAGCGATGGTCGTCGCCATCACGACCTGCTTGTCCCCGTTGGCGATCTCGTAGAGAAGGATGCGGGAGCCGCGCGAGCCCGCGACATGCCAGGCGACCCGGCCGGCAGCGATGGAGGGGCGCCCGAGATCGGCTCCACCTGGGACGCTCCCGAGCCGCCGAACCTCGCCGGTGGTGAGGTCTTTGAGCTCGAGCAGGGTCCGGTCGGGAACCTTCCGGCGGTAGGCAAGCCACGGCCAGTCCAAAGCGGGCTTCGAGGTGGCACCGTCGACGCGCGCGACCTCTTCGCCGGTCGCCCAGCGCACGATCCGGATGCCGGCCGCGTTCTGGTACGCGAGCAGTTCGCCGTCCAGACTCGGAGACTCGGCCTCCGGGTACTGCAGGGCGCCTCCTGCGGACGGGAGAACGACCACGCTCGAGACTCCAAGGTCACGCTGCGTATACGCGAATGCGGGCCCGATCGCGGACGGATCGAACTGGCTTCCAGGCCCGAGCGGGATGAGCTCGGCACCGGCTGCCGGTGCCGTCAGCAGCGCTGCGCAGGCAAGCAGCGCGACGGCGTTCACGCGGAGGACGCCGCGTCGGCGGCCGGCGAGCTCCTCGACGATGGCTGTCGCGTCCGAGCCCCGCCGGAGCGGTAGGAAAAGCAGGAGCGATCGACCGACGCCGTAGGCCGCGAAGCAAACTGCGCCTGCCAGTGGCCGGCCGAGTGCCACGGCCGCCGCACACGCGACCCAGAACGTCGCCACGGGCTGGTAGGTCAGAAAGCCGAGCCCGAGCCCTGCGCCGTAGCCCGCTGCCCAGGCCGGGAGCGGCAACGTGAACCGCCAGGGCTCCGGGACCTGACGCCGCGACTGCGGGAGCGGCAAGCGCGTGAAGCCTCCCTCCCGCGCCGCACCGACGAGCGCGAAAAGCGCAGCGACAGGAAGCGCCCAGGCGTCAATACGCGATCCGGCCAGCCCAAGAACGGCACCCACGCACGCAGAGGCGGCGAGCGCGCCCAATGCGAAGAAGAGCAGTGCCCCCGCTTGTCGTCTCCTGCTCCCGCACACGTCGGGAGTGATCGTCTCGACCATGGACAGGCCTCAGGGCGACCAGGCGCCTGAGATCCCGGCGACAAGGGCCGCCGTCACCACCGCGGCCTCGATCAGCATGGGATCCCCGTCTCGTAGTACATGACGCAGAACACGTTTCGGGGCGCGTAGCAGTACCCGCGAAGCGCAGCATCCCCGTTGATCCTCCGCTTCGACCGGGAGCAGCAGTCGACGAGCTTGCGTATCTGGTCGTTGCAGCACCGATACCAAGAGCCCTGGATCCGGGCATCGATGTGGAAGCGCTCCGGGACCCAGTCCTGGCAGATCCGGGTCCGCGGCCCCTTCGGGAGGGGCCTCCCGTCCGGTCCGACCATCCGGACTCCTGCTTCGTCGACCGGGTAGCCGCTGCCGTTCACGCGGCGCCCCAGATTGTCGATCGGCTTCCCGTCGCGCGGGCGAAGCGGATAGCCCAGGCGGTTGATGCGGGGGAGGCGAAACGGCGAAGGGCACGATTCGGTCGTGAAGATGTGGCCGCAGAAGTGGAACGCCTCTGCCTCCTCCGCGGCAACGGCGGCTACCACAGCCCCTCCCCCCACGGCTCCGAGCACGGCAGCCCCGAGTCGCCCGAGAAACGACCGGCGCGTCATGCCCGCTGCGAGCCCGCTCGCCAGGGCCTCGGCCGCGCGGTCGAGAGCGGTGTCAGGCCGCAGCGCGTCTCCTCGCGTGCCCGAGCGAGACGACCCCGTCGAGCTGCTCGAGCGTGTTCACGAGGCCCTTCGCCATTACGGAGCCGTCCAGAACGTGGACGGCGAACGGGCTTCCAGGAACGTTCCACCGCTCGAACGCCTCCTGATCGACCGCCTCGTCAACGACCCGGACTTGAATCCCATCCCTCCGAAGAGCACCGACGGCCGGCGCCAGGTCCCGACAGAGAGGACAGGTCGGCGAGAAGAACGCGACGAGTGCCGATCCCGTTCGCGAGAGATCGTCGAGCTCCGGCGCCGGATGGCCGATCTCCGGGCCTTCCTCCGCAAGCTCGAGCGCGCTGTGCGGCGCCAGCCGCGCGCTCAGGACGCCGACCTGGCGGTAGAGGGCCAGGACGAGGAGGCCGAGCCCGACGACCGTGAGCGCGATGAAAGCCAGGGAGGCGAGCACGGCGGTTTCCGCGGAGGGCGTCGGGATTTTTCCTCCCTGAGCCACAGCTGCGACCGCGGCGAGCGCGGTGAAGAGCCCCGCGCGGGCCAGCAGGAACCAGGTCGGGCGCTCGCGGCGCCCGCCGAAGCATCCGCAGGGCAGCCGCCGCGCTCCCGAAAGACGAGCTCGTGCGAGCGCCGCGACGAAGACAACGCCGAGCGCGATCGCCCCGTACGCGGCCGGCCGGGCGAAGGCGCCGATCGCGAGGAGCGTCCCGAGTGTTCCTTCAAGCGAGACGACGAGCGCCCAGACGGCCGGGCGGGCGGGCCCGGGAACGCCATAGGCCTCCAGGCCGCGGACAAATTCGCGGCGAGCGCGAATCTTCGCGAGGGCGGCGCCCAGGAGCAAGGCGGCGACCGCCAGGCGAAAGGCGGTGTCCATGCGCCAAGCCTAGTGAGGCCGGCGGTCGGCCAAACCCCCGCGCGCGAGCGGCCGATGTCCTACAGCTGCAGTGGGGCGGGCTCGAGCTCGCCGTTCAAGACGTCGAGGAAGACCCCGACGACGTCCGGATCGAACTGCGTTCCGGCCCCGTCACGGAGTCGCTTGCAAGCCTCTTCCAGGGGAAGCCGACCGCGGTAGGGCCGGTCGGTTGTCATCGCATGGAACGCGTCGCAGACGAGGATGATGCGCGACTCGAGCGGAATGTCCTCCGCCGCCAGCCGGTCGGGATAGCCGGCCCCGTCGAACCGCTCGTGACAATGGCGAACGATCGGCCGTACGTCGGAAAGGCGCACGATCGGAGCGAGAATGCGCTCGCCGAGCTCGGGATGCTGCTCGATGACCTTCCGCTCGTTGAGCGTCAGCGAGCCGGGTTTCAGGAGCACCTCGGACGGAATACCGATCTTCCCGATGTCGTGGAAGAGCGCTCCGAGCTCGAGGCGCTTCAGCGACTTCGGGTCGAGGCCAAGCTGCGTTCCGACCTCGAGCGCCATGTCCGTGATCGCCCGTGCGTGCGAGGACGTGTACTCGTCATTTGCCTCGAGCGCATTCGCGAGGGCCTCGACAGTAGAGAGAAACGTCTGCTCCAGACTCTCGAAGCTCATCGCGTTCGTGATTGCGAGCTTGGCCTGATGGGCAACGCCGGCGAGAAGCTGCATCTTGCGCTCCGTGAAACGCGGCTTGGCGGCATCTGTCAGGACCGACACGAGGAAGCCCCTGCGCATCAAATCGACCTGGATGGGCGCAATCGCGAACATGCGGTTCTCGTCCGAGTCCGAGCTTGTCTCTCCGACCCCTGGAAGGTGGCTCACTTGGTCGGGCGTCAGGACGAACGGCTCGTCCAGCTGAAGAAAGCGCTCCACGACTTCGGGCGAGTATCTGAGGGCAGCGAGGCGCTCGCGGTCGATGTCGCCGTATCCCCACATGGCCCGGACGACGAAGTCTCCGGTCGCCGGCTCCTGGAGCCAGACGGACGTGAGGGAGGAGCCGAGGATCTTCGTCGAAAGCCCCACGAGACGGTCGAGCACCGCATCGAGATCCTCCGCGGCCGCGAGCTCGCGGCCGAGGTCAAGCAGTGCGTTTGCGATCTCTGCGCTCTGCTTGGCGCTGTCGGCTTCGCGCCGCTGCGCCTCGTATAGACGTGCATTCTCGATCGCGACCGACGCGTGGCCGCCCAGCACCTCGAGGAGGCGGACGTCATCCTGGTCGAACTGCCCGATCCCGAGCTTCGAGAGAACGATGACACCGTTGATCCGAGAGCCGTACCGCAACGGGACCGCAACCATCGACTCGTCGAGGTCGACTGTGCCCGGGATCGTGACCGCGTACTCGCACTCGAGGGCGTTGGCGAGCAGAAGCGACTCTCCCGTCTCGGCGACCCGGCCGGTGATCCCCTCGCCCATCCTGCACTTCAGCTCTTCGACGTTCTCGTCGCTGTACTCGCCGAGATCGCCGCGAAAGGCGATCGGGATCAGCTCGTCGCCCTCGTGGACGTAGACGCGGCAGTTGTGATAGTCGATCAGCCCACGAAGCTCGCTGACGATCACCTCGCCGATGCGGGTGACGTCGTTCAGGCGGTTGAGCTTTCCGGCGAGGCTCTGCAGCATCTTGAGGTGCGCGATCGACCGAACGTCCTGGCGGCCGGACTGGTGCATCACCGGTCGGCCGTCGGTCAGTTCGTCAAAGAGGATGACCGCGTTCTTCCCTCGCGTCTTCGCGGTCATCATCGCGGTCTCGGCATAGGCGACCAGCTCGCGGGGGTTCATCGCATCCTCGGGCCCCTGGGACACGCCGATCGAGACAGTGATCCTGCCCGCCCCCTCGAACTCCGACGTGGCGAGACGCTGGGTCACACGCTCCCCGAAGCCACGAGCGTCGGTTGCCGTGCAGACCGGCATGATCACTGCAAACTCCTCGCCTCCGATCCTGCAGACGATGTCCGATGTCCTGATGCTCGACCGGAGCACATCCGCGAGAGCGACGAGGATCTGGTCGCCGGTCCCATGGCCGAAGACGTCGTTTACCTTCTTGAAGTCGTCGATGTCGAGCATGACCACGGCCAGCGACTCGTGCGCGCGGCTCGAGCGGTTCAGCTCGGCGCGAAGGCGATCGTGAAAGAAGCGATGGTTGTACAGCCCGGTCAAGGAGTCGGTCTGGGCCTGCCGCTCGAGCTTCTCGCGGATCTGGGCGTTGTCGAGGGCAAGGGCCGCAGCGTCGCCGCAGCGCTGCACGAGTTCGAACTCACGCTCGCTGAACGTCGCGTGCTCGCCAAGGCGGTACACGTTCAGGGCGCCCACGATCACGCCCCGGCTGACGAGGGGAACGACGATGAGCGACTCCTGCTCGTCTGCAGGCGTTCCGGGCACCACGTCGAGCCTCGGATCGAGATGAGCGTGGTTGACCAAGGCCGGCTCGCCGTTCTCGACCGCCCAGCCGGTGATGCCCTGGCCGTACTTGAGGTTGGAGTCCATGATCTCCGCCGCCCAACGGTCCCGGGCGGTCAGGGGCACGAGCAGTCGCCGTGCCTCATCCGCCTGGTAGATGGTGAGCGTGTCACACGGAACAAGGTCGCTCACCGCGTCGAAGATGCGGTCGAGTAGGGCGTCGAGGCTCTGCTCCGACAGGAGATGGTGAAAGACGTCGGAGAGCCGGCGATAGGATGTGACTAGCGCGTCCTCCTGCTCGTCCGGGGGCGCGGCGAGCGTCAACGAAGGCGGATGCTCGCCCGCTGTGTGACCGCCCCCATGGGGAAAGCGAAGCGGCCGGGCAGGGTCGCCACTGGGTGTCACGGCAGCAGGTTCTTCCATGGAAGGCGTCCGATTGCAGCATGTCAACGGAACCGGTTCCTCGTATCACTCGGATGGGTGACTCCGACAGCGCCAGGCAAGGCCACGTGAGCTCTTCGCGCGACCTCGAGAACCCGGAGCTCGCCGATCGGCTCGAGGCGTTCGCAGCACTTCTCGACCTGGCGGGGGCGAACCCATATGGCGTGCGTGCATACCGCCGCGCGGCTGCTCTCGTCAGAGCTACCCCGGCGTCGGTCGCCGGGCTCGTCCGCTCCGGCCGGGCCCGCGAGCTCCGGGGCATCGGGCGAGGCATCGAGGGGAAGCTCCGCGAGCTCGTCCAGACGGGCGAGATCGCCGAGCTCGCAGAGCTCGAGCGCACAGTCTCGCCCCAGCTTGTCGGCCTCGGACGGCTGTTGGGCCTCAGCGCCAAGCGAGCCGCGGAGATCGGCCGGGTGCTGGGGATCAGAACCGCCGACGAGCTTCGCCAGGCAGCGCGAGAGGGCCGGCTCACCGAGGTGCCCGGCATCGGACCGAAGACGGCGGAGCGAATCCT
>DATLQD010000102.1:0-2558 GCA_035535315.1 Gaiellaceae bacterium | reverse complement strand
TCCGACCGCCTCTCGTTCCAGGTGCTGGTGAAGAACTCCGGCGAGAGCCAGGAGACGCAGGTGAAAGTCACGCTGACCATTCAGCAGAGCCCGCAGCCGATCCGGCGCGAGCAGATCATCGACCTCATCAACCCGGGCGAGACCAAGACCGTGGTCTTCCGCAACCTCGGGCCGCCCTCCTTCGGCACCCGGACGACCGTGAAGGTGAACGTCGAGCCGGTGACGGGCGAGCAGAACACCTCGAACAACACCGCGGAATACCCGGTCATCTTCACACTCGGATAGTGGGATGCCCAACTCTCTGACGACCGCGGCCGGCTGGGTTGCGATCGGCGCAGCCGCCGCGGGCTTCATCGCGCTGCTCCTGGCGATCGCGTTCTACGTCCAGCTCCGGCGCGTACGCGAGGCGCAGAAGGTGCTCATCGGGCGCGGCAAGGACGATCTGGTCGACTTCGCGGTCTCGCTGCAGGCGCGGATCGACGACCTCCACCGTGCAGTGGACGAGGTCGCGGCAGGGCTTTCGCGGATCGACAAGCGCGTCGACGGCTGCCTCTCGCACACCTCGATCGTGCGCTACGACGCCTACGAGGATGCAGGCGGCCACCAGAGCGCTTCGCTCGCGTTCCTCGACGCCGCGCGCTCCGGTGTGGTCGTGAGCGCGATTCAGGGCAGGGACTATGCTCGGATCTACGTGAAGGAGCTCGACCGCGGACGTGCGTCTGTCGCCCTCTCGCCCGAGGAGCAGGAGGCCGTCGACCGCGCGATGGCGTATTGAAAGGGGGTCCGCGTGACGTACCGGAAAGCCGAGATCAGACCCTTCCAGCGGGAGGACGAGCCGCTCCTCTTCGGGCTCGCAAGCCTCGACCGCGGCGCCGACGAGCGAACGCTCTCGGTGCTCAAACGCGAGACGGTGTTCGTCGCCGAGGTCGAGGGTGCGCCGGCGGGTTACGTGGCGCTCGAGCGCGAGCCGGAGGCGGTGCGGGTCGACCAGCTTTTCGTCAGCCCCGAGCACGAGGCTGAGGGGGTCGGCCGCCAGCTGATCGAGTTCGCCGAGGGTTATGCGATCTGGCAAGGGGCGGCGAGCCTGCAAGTCGTCGTCCAGGCGGAGGACGATCGCGCCCTCACGTTCTATCGAGGCCGCGGGTTCACGCCCTGCGGAGACAACCTGCTGGAGCTTTTACTCCCGCGCACTTAGTTACGATTTCCTTGCCATGCAGCAGGTCCTCGTCCTCAACGCAAGCTACGAGCCGCTGAACGTCTGCACGGTACGGCGGGCGCATGTGCTCGTCTTCAAAGGGAAGGCGGAGGTGCTCGAAGACCTCCCCCGACCACTTCGCTCGGCCAGCGACACTTTTCGCTGGCCACACGTCATTCGACTTGTCCAGTTCGTCCGTGTCCCGCGCGCCGTGAAGCGGAAGATCTCGCGCCGGGCCCTCTTCGCCCGGGACGGCTGGCGCTGCCAGTACTGCGGCACGGCGGGGAAGCTCACGCTCGACCATGTCGTTCCGCGCAGCCGCGGCGGTGACTCCGTCTGGGAGAACGTCGTCACCTCCTGTGCGCCCTGCAACCTGAGGAAGGGCAACCGGCTCCTGGAAGAGGTGCAGATGAACCTCATCGCGGCGCCGCGCCCGCCCGCGCCTGCGCTCTTCGTCACGCTCTCCGCGCCGAAGATCCCGGACGGCTGGCAGCCGTACCTCGTGGCCTTCGGCTAGGTGAAAAGGCGGGCCCGGAGGCCCGCCCCTCGTTCTTAGGCGTCGTAGTAGAGCGCGAACTCGGCAGGGTGAGGCCGGAGGCGCACGACGTCCACCTCGTTCTCTCGCTTGTACTCGATCCAGGTGCGGATCAGGTCCTCGCTGA
This sequence comes from Gaiellaceae bacterium, assembly GCA_035535315.1. Classification (GTDB taxonomy): domain Bacteria; phylum Actinomycetota; class Thermoleophilia; order Gaiellales; family Gaiellaceae; genus DASQGA01. The sequence goes on along the minus strand of DATLQD010000102.1, from coordinate 701 downwards.
AGACACCGCCGCGCGTCAGGAACGCGTGGTCGGACTCGAGGGCCTCGAGCGCTTCCGCCAGAGAGCCCGGAACCTGCGCGATCCGGCCGCTCGGATCCTCGAAGAGGTCGTAATCGGCCGGCGAGCCCGGATCGAGATCGTTTTCGATCCCGTCGATTCCTGCCATGAGCATCGCCGCGAAGGCGAGGTAGGGATTCGCCGTCGCGTCGGGGCAGCGGAACTCGATGCGCTTCGCCTTCGCAGACGCCGAATACATCGGGACGCGGATCGCGGCCGAGCGGTTGCGCTGCGAGTAGACGAGGTTGACCGGAGCCTCGTAACCGGGCACGAGGCGGCGGTACGAGTTCGTCGTCGGCGCGCAGAAGGCGAGCAGCGCCGGCGCGTGCATGAGGAGCCCGCCGACGTACTGGCGGGCGAGCTTCGAGAGCCCGGCATAGCCGGATTTGTCCGCCATGAGCGGCGTGCCCTTCAGCCAGAGCGACTGGTGGGTGTGCATGCCCGAGCCGTTGTCGCCGAAGAGGGGCTTCGGCATGAAGGTCACGCTCTTTCCGTGCGCCCTTGCGACGTTCCGGACGACGTACTTGTAGGTCATGACCTGGTCGGCCATCCGCGTCAGCGTCTGGTAGCGGAGGTCGATCTCGCACTGGCCGCCCGAGGCCACCTCGTGGTGGTGGAACTCGCATGGAATGCCGAGCTGCTCG
>DATLQD010000101.1:0-14454 GCA_035535315.1 Gaiellaceae bacterium | reverse complement strand
CCCGGCACCGAGCTCGAGTCCGGCGGGCACGGTGATTCTGGGGACGAGCTCGATGTGCCAGTGAGCGCCGGCGTGAAGCCAGAGGTTCATCGGCACAGCGCCCTCGAGCTTGTGGATGCGAGCCAGCTGGCTCGCGGCAAGGATCAGAGCGGGCGCGAGGAAGATGCTCTCGAAGGGGTTCTCTTCGCACGACTCGGGCACGACCAGGAGCTCGTAGGGCTCGCGCGCCGCGTAGGTCGCGAGAGCCACCACACCGGCCTCCATTGCGACCACGCGTTCGCGGTGACCACGCTCCTCCTCGAGTAGGCGGCACACGAGGCAACCGCCGGCGTCCTGGTCGAGGGCATGCTCCTGTCTCACAGCCGGCGGCTCTGCCTCGAGCCAGAGGAGTTGTGAGTGGCTGTGCGAGAGACTCGCTCCGGCCTCGTGCCCTTCGTTGACGATCGCTTGAACGTACGGGAACCCCCGCCTGGTGGCCTCGGCCGCACGCGTCTGCCAGGCCTCCGCCACCCGCACGATCTCCTTGGGCTCGAGCTCTGCGAGCGAGCTGACGTGCCGGGGCGACGAGACGACGACTTCCTGGTTTCCGCGTGCTGGGCGGGACTCGAGAAGCCCGACGTGCCGTGGGGGCCCGGTGAGGTCCGGGGCGAACGCGGGAAACTTGTTCGGAACGACCCGGACGAGCCAGCCGGGCGTGTCTGGGGCCCGATCAGGTGGCCCGAGCGCGAAGGTCTCCGGGGGTGTGCGCTCCTCGTGCCCTTCGCAGAAAGGGCAGTTCGCAATGTCCACGCCAGCCGTGGCACCGGGAGACGTGCGGGGGGCGCCGGGCCGGCGTGAGCGAAGCGGCGCGATGACCACCCACCGGCCGGAGAGCGGGTCGCGCCGGAGCTCTCGCCCCTCGGGATCGTTCAGCCGCCGTCCTTCGCCGAGTTGCGCGCCCGGTCGCCCATCTCGATCAAGGGGCGCACGAGGTCGAGCGGGAGCGGGAGGATGATCATCGACGAGCGCTCGGAGCTGATCTCGAGCATCGTCTGCAGATAGCGGAGCTGGATCGAAATCGGGTTCTCGCTCAGGACGTTGGCCGCGTCCCTCAGCCGCTCGGAGGCCTGCGCCTCACCCTCGGCGGCGATCACCTTCGCGCGGCGCTCGCGTTCGGCTTCGGCCTGGCGTGCCATCGCTCGCTGCATGCCCTGCGGGATCTCGACGTCCTTGACCTCCACGATCGAGATCTTGATCCCCCACGGCGCGGTCGCCCCGTCGATGATCTCCTGCAGGATCGCATTGATCTTGTCGCGCTCCGAGAGGAGCTCGTCGAGCGAGTGCTGGCCGAGGACGCTTCGGAGCGTCGTCTGGGCGATCTGCGACGTCGCGACCATGAAGTTCTCGACCTGCACGATCGCCTTTTCCGGCTCGAGAATCCGGAAGTAGGCAACCGCGTTCACGCGGACGGGGACGTTGTCCTTCGTGATCACCTCCTGCGGCGGGACGTTCAGCGTCACCGTCCGGAGGTCGACCCGCACCATCTTGTCGATGATCGGGATGAGCAGGAAGAGCCCAGGCCCCTTGGGCGGGCTGTTCAGCCTGCCCAGGCGAAAGATGACCCCCCGCTCGTACTCGCGCGCAACCCGGACCGAGGCTGACAGGAGGAAGAGGATCACCACGACGACGGCTGCGACCGCGATCAGGGCGACGGACATGGCGAGATCCTACGTGTTCGGCGTCAGGTCATCGTCCGACGAGCCCGGGTCAGGCGAGCGGGAGACGTCGAGAACGAGGTTGTCGCCGATCCCGTTGACCACCACGGGCGTTCCGGCGCGCAACGGTGGTCCGACGGTCACCGCCCGCCAGAGCTCCCCGTGGACGAAAACGTGCCCGTTCGGGACGAGGGAATCGCGAACGACCCCGACCTCGCCCACGAGCTCCTCCTGCCCCGTCTGGGCTCTCGTTCGGCTGACCTTCACGACCTTCGCGACAGCGAACGCCGTCAGGACAGCGAGTGTTCCCCCAACCGCTAGCGCGACCGGGAAAGAGACCTGGTAGGCGTCGCCCGCAGGATCGAAGAGGAGCAGCGAGCCGAAGACGAAGCTCGCGGCGCCGGCAAGCGCAAGGGCGCCGTGCGCCGTTACGAACGCTTCGGCCCCGAAGAATCCGACTGCAAGAAGGAGCAAAAGGACGCCGGCGGCGCTGACCGGGAGCACCTGCAGCCCGTAGAGGCCGAGAATGAGCGAGATCGCGCCGATCGTGCCGGGGAAGATCAGCCCCGGGTTCAGAACCTCGACCGTGATCCCCAAAAGGCCGATCGACATGAGGAGCACGATCAGGTTCGGGTCGATGAGGGTGTCGAGGATCCGCTTCCAGAGCGACATTTCGACCGTGTCGATGGTGGCGCCGGCGGTGTGGAGCTCGATGCCTTTTGGCTTGGTCTTCATCCCGTCGATCCGCTCGAGCAGCGTCGGGAGATCCGGTGCGAGGACGTCGATGACGTTCTCGTCCAGCGCGCGCTGAGCTCCGAGGTTCGACGCTTCCCGGACTGCGCTCTCTGCCCAGTCCCCGTTTCGGCCGTGGGACTCGGCGAGCTCCCGGATGAACGCGGCCGCGTCGTTTACCACCTTCCTGCGGAGATCCTTCGAGATGTCCTCGCCGCTCGTGGAGATCGGAGTCGACGAGCCGATGTTGGTTGAGGGCGCCATGGCGGCGACGTCGGCTGCCATCGCGAGAAAGACCCCGGCCGACGCGGCGCGTGAGCCGGGCGGATAGACGTAGAGAACGACCGGGACCTTCGAGGCGAGCTCCTTCTTGATGATGGCCCGCATGGAGGAGTCGAGCCCGCCGGGGGTGTCCGTGAGGATGACCACCGCGTCGTAGTCCTCGTCGTTTGCCCTGTCGATCGCGCTCTCCAGGTAGTCCTGCGTGACCGGGTTGACGTCGTTTGCGAACTCGACCGCTAGAACCCGCGGGCGCTCGGCAGGCGCACCACCAGCCGACGCTACAGCGGCAAAGACAAGGGCCGCAAGAAGCGGAAGAGCCCACAGGAATCGGCTCTTCAAGGTGCAAGCATTCTACCACCCGGTCCCTCAAGTCCTTGCGGGACGCGCCGATCTCTGCTGTCGTGAAGCTTGCCCCGCTCATGGCACTGCCACGCGTCCCAGTTCTCCTGAGCGCTCTTGCGCTCGCATTGCCAGGTCTCGCGGAGGCCGGGGTGACTATGTCCGCGTACGAGGAGCCCGTCCTTGCTTCCCGCTCCACGTCCAGCGCCATCCGTGTGCTCCCGACGAGAGTCACCCATGTCCCTTTCAATCTCGTCGGGCTCCACTGGCGTGGCTCCGGCAAGGTCTACTTTCGAACCGAGGACGCCCGAGGCTGGTCACCATGGCGGTTTGCCCGCCCTGAGGCGGAGGATCTGCCGGACATCGGGAGCCCGGAAGCGGAGCGATCCCGCGGCTGGAAGCTCGGGAACCCGTTCTGGACCGGAAGTGCGAACCGGATCCAGTACCGGCTCGTCGGAGAGGTTGATCGGCTCCGGTCCTACCTGGTGCGGACGACGGTCTCCTCGGCGCCCCGCACGGTTGCCCGCGCCACCCGGCCCCCGATCGTCCTGCGCGCGGGTTGGGGCGCCGACGAGACGATTGTGCGCTCAGCGCCCTGGTACGCGGACCGGATCGGCTTCGCCGTCGTTCATCACACCGCCGGCGCCCAGCCCTCGACGCCGGCGCAGTCGGCAGCAATCGTCCGCGGAATCCAGCGCTATCACGTGCAAGGAAACGGCTGGAACGACATCGGCTACAACTTTCTTGTCGACCGGTTCGGCCAGGTGTTCGAAGGTCGCGCGGGCGGCATCACCCGCAACGTGGTCGGGGCGCACGCTCAGGGCTTCAACACGGGAAGCGTCGGGGTGGCCGTCCTCGGCACCTACTCGGCAGCCGGACTCGAGCAACCTGCGAAGGACGCACTCGTCGCGCTGCTCGCCTGGCGTCTCGACGTCGCGCATGTCGACCCCGCCTCGAGCGTTGTTTGGCCGTCCGGCGGGAATTCTCGCTATCCCGCCGGGACACCGGTTTCGCTCCGCGCCGTCTCGGGTCACCGTGACACCGGCCCGACGAGCTGCCCGGGCCAGGTCCTCTACGACACGCTGCCGGAGCTCACCGCACTAACTGCGGCCATCGGGTTGCCGAAGATCTACGACCCCAGGCTCGCGGGCTCGGTTGGACACCAGGTCCGTTTCACTGCCCGAGTCTCGACGGAGGAGCGTTGGACCGTCACCGTCACGGGTTCGGACGGCTCCATCGCGGCCAGCGGCTCCGGGACGGGCTCAACGGTCGATTGGACCTGGGACGCAATCGTCACGACGCCCGGGTCGTACACGTGGACGATCGCAGCAGGCCTGGCGCGTCCTGCCTGGGGCCGTCTAGGGGCAGACCTCGCACCTCCGCTTGCGCTCGCGTCGGTCCGAGCGGATCCTGCCGTCCTCTCGCCAAACGGGGATCGTGCGTCTGACCAGGCCGCGATCCGCTTCCGCCTCACCGTGCCCGCCTCCGTCACCGTCTACGTCCGTGACCCAGCCGGGAAGCGCGTTGCGACCATCTCCCCGGCGCGCGCCTTCCCGGCGGGGCCGTCCTCGGTCGCCTGGAACGGCGGGCGACTCGGCGGGGGCGCGCTTGCGGACGGTCGGTACACGGTCGAGCTCGAGGCGGCCGCCGGCGCCGAGCAGGCGACCCGCACGCTTCGGGTGGTCATTGATCGGACGCTTGGCTTTCTGACCGCCCGCCCCACACTTTTCTCGCCCAACGGCGACCTGCGCCGCGATACCGCTGCGATCGCGTTCACGCTGGCGCGTCCGGCCGCCGTTCAGGTGCGGATCTACAGAGGCTCGCGCTTCGTTACCACGCTTCTCTCGAAGACGCTCGCAGCCGGATCACAATCCCTCGAGTGGAACGGCCGTCGGCATGGCCGAGTGGTGGCCGATGCTTCCTACCGGGCCGTGGTGACTGCGACTACCGATCTCGGCATCCGGACGCTTGCGGCGAGCCTCGCGATCGATTCGACGAGCCCGCGCATCTCCGGCACGCGAGCGGTCCGGGTCCGGCGCGGAACCCGCGTGCGGTTCGTCCTGAGCGAGCCAGCCGCCGTTTGGCTGTGGCTCGGTGGGCGCGTATTCACGGTTCATCCAGGCGCCGGGCGGAGCGTCGTCTGGCGCCGGGCCCCGCGGGGCCCCGTCCGGATCGTCGCGTGGGACGGTGCCGCGAACGCAAGCCGCGCCGTCTGGGTCCGTGTCCGCAGCTAGCGGCTAGCGTTCGTAGGCGACGTCACCGCTCTCGATGAGGCGCCGCTCGCCGTCCAGTTCGACCTCGAGTCGGCCGCTTCGGTCGATCGCGATCGCCAGGCCGGAGCTGCCCTCGACGGTGATCTTGCGCCCGCGTAGGAAATCACGAGATCCGAGCTCTTCGTAGAGCTCCCCAAGGCCGCCCGCCTGCCAGAGTGTGTATGCCCGCTCGATTTCGCTGACGAGGACAGCAAGCAAGGGCGCGCGCTCGCGTACCAGCGCGTCGGTGGTGAGGAGTGAGCCGACGGGGACTCTCCCGTCCTGGGGCAGCTCGTCGCGGGTCTGGTTCACGTTCAGCCCGATCCCGAGCACGACCGTGCCCTCGGACGCCTCGGCCAGGACCCCTGCGACCTTGCGGCGGTTCACCATGACGTCGTTCGGCCACTTGATCTGCGCGGAGAGACCTAGCGCGCCCTCGACCGTGAGCGCAGCGGCGACTCCGCCGACCAGGGAGAGCTCCGCGACACGGCGGTCCGGCGGGGGGCGGAGCAGGATTGAGACGAGCAGTGCCTTGCCGACCGGAGCCTCCCAGGTCCGTCCGAGCCGTCCCCGCCCCGCCGTCTGCTCATCGCAGGCCGCGACGGCGCCCTCGGGCGCATCGTGGTCGAGGAGACGCTGCGTCGACTCGCACGATGCCTGGTAGCGGTACGGAAGCCCGAAGCCTCCCCGGAACAGGGGCTCAACGGTTTCGGGGGCGAGCGAGTCCAGCATGGGTCGGTCGGTCTACACTAACGGCGCCGTGCAACCACCTGGCCTTCCAGCCCGTCTGACCGAGAACACGATGGAGAATGCTCGGCTTCTGGCTTACCGCAAGCTCTCCGACCTTGCGCTGGCCGCGAAAGCGCGTGCAGGCGATGCGGGGGCGCTCCACACGCTCATCGAGCGCCACGGCCCGCGGGTAAACAGGCTCGCGTCTCAGCTGCTCGGCGACTTCGAGGACGCGCGCGACGCGGCGCAGGAATCGCTCGTCAAGCTCTGCACGCGGATTCGTCAATTCCGCGGCGACGCACAGTTCGTCACTTGGCTTCATCGCCTGGTCGTCAACACGTGTCGCGACGTCCACGCGCGGAAGCGCGCCCGCTCCACCGACCCGCTCGCGCTCGAGGACGAGCCGGCCGGAGACGAATCGGATCCGACGCGGATGGCGATGATCGGCGACCTGCGGCGCGACCTCGTCGACGGCCTCTCCAAGCTCTCGGCTGACCAGCGCGCGGTCGTCGTTCTCCGCGACGCGCTCGATCTCTCCTACGAGGAGGTCGCGCGTCGGGCGAGGATGCCCGTCGGCACGGCTAAGAGTTATGTGCACCGCGGGCGGGCGCGCCTTCGCGTCCGGCTCGAGGAGCACTCGCACGCGTGAAGCTGCCGCTCGGCAGGCGGGAGATCGAGGAGATCCTCCCCCACCGGGAACCGTTCCTGCTGCTCGACGAGGTGATCGAAATGGAACCGGGCGCTCGCGCCGTCGCGCGCAAGCGCGTCCGGGATGATGAGTGGTATCTGGCGGGACATTTTCCCGGCCGGCCGATCATGCCGGGCGTCCTCATGGTCGAAGCACTCGCGCAAACGGGCGCCGTCGCGGTTCTCTCTGAAGAGCAAAACCGCGGGAAGCTGGCGCTGTTCGCGGGCATCGACGACGTCCGTTTCAAACGCATTGTCGAGCCAGGTGACGTACTCGAGCTGGTGTGCGACCTCGAGCGCGTGCGCGGCCCGATCGGACGGGGCAGGGCGAAGGCGACGGTCGGGGGCGAGCTCGCGGTGCGCGGAACGCTCACCTTCGCTGTGACCGACGGCATCCTGTGATCGCGAACGTCGACGGGACTCAGATCGGGATCACCGGCGTCGGGGCCTACGTTCCGGAGCGGATCCTGACGAACGCCGACCTCGAGCAGATGGTCGACACGTCCGACGAGTGGATCGTCGAGCGGACCGGGATCCGGGAGCGACGGATCGCGGAGGACAGTCAGGCCGCGAGTGACCTCGCGCTGCCCGCCTGTCAGGACGCTCTCGCCCAGGCGGGAGTGCGCGCCGAGGACATCGACTACATCGTCGTCGCGACTGCGACGCCCGACATGATCTTTCCTGCCACCGCGTGCATCGTCGCCGACCAGCTCGGCTCCACCAGGGCCGCAGCGTACGACCTTCTCGCAGGCTGCACCGGGTTCATGTACGCGCTTGCTCAGGCCTACGCGGCACTCGCGGGCGGGCTCGCCCAGCGCGCGCTCGTGATCGGCTCCGAGACGCTGTCGAAGATCACGAACTGGAACGACCGCTCGACCTGCATCATTTTCGGAGACGGCGCGGGGGCGGCGGTCGTCGAGCGAGTGACGGACGGCGGCTTCCTGGGCTTCGAGTTGGGAGCCGACGGCTCGGGTGGCTTGGACCTCTGCGTTCCTGCGAGCGGCTCTCGGACGCCGATCACCCCGCAGACCATCGACCAGGAGCTCCAGTACATCAAGATGAACGGCCGCGAGGTCTACCGCTTCGCGACGCGTGTCATGGTCACCTCGGCCGAGGGCCTGCTCGAGGCCTGTGGCGCCACCATCGACGACGTCGACCTGTACGTACCACACCAGGCCAACAAGCGGATCATCGACCATGCCGCCAAGCATCTGGGCCTGCCGCCCGAGAAAGTGCTCGTGAACATCGATCGGTACGGGAACACGTCGTCCGCCTCGATCCCCCTCGGCCTCGTCGAGGCGGTCGAGGACGGCCGCATCAAGCCGGGAACGCGAGTTCTCCTGAGCGGCGTGGGCGCCGGCCTGACGTGGGGCTCGGCGTACTTGACCTGGTCGAACGGGAACGGCTCGTGAAGGTTGCGTTCTGCTTTCCGGGCCAGGGCTCCCAGGACGTGGGGATGGGCCGAGAGATTGCCGGCGCCTTCCCCGAGGCTCAGGCGGTCTACGAGGACGCTGCGGAGGCGGTCGGGTTCGACATCGCGCGCATCTGCTTCGAAGGCCCGATCGAGGAGCTGACCCGCACCGAGATCCAGCAGCCGGCGCTCGTGACCACGTCGCTGGCCTGCCTCCGCGCCGTCGAGACGCGAGGGATCTCCGCCGACGTCGTGGTCGGCCACTCCGTCGGCGAGTACTCGGCCCTCGGAGCAGCCGGAGCTCTTCCCGACCGCGAGGCTGTGGCGCTGGTCCGGGAGCGTGGCGAGGCGACCGCAGCGGCCGCGGCTGAGCACCCTGGTGCGATGGCCGCGATCATCGGCCTAGAGGACGCGGTTGTCGAGGAGCTCTGTGGGTCGATCGAGAACGTGTGGCCCGCGAACTACAACTGCCCTGGTCAGCTCGTCGTCTCAGGCGAACGCGGCGCCGTCGACCGGCTGCTCGAGGAGGCGGCGGCACGTGGAGCGCGCAAGACCGTGAAGCTTCGTGTTGGCGGCGCCTTCCACAGCCCGCTCGTCGCAAGCGCGGCCGAACGGCTGCGGCCTGCGGTCGAGGCTCTCTCGTGGAAGGAGCCCTCTCCGCCTTTCATGTCGACCGTGTCCGCGAAGATCGAATCGGCCGACCGGCTCGGCGAGCTCCTCGTCCAGCAGTTGACCGCTCCAGTCCGGTTCACGCAGGCTGTAGCGACGCTCGTGCAGGAGGGCGTCGACATGTTCGTCGAGATCGGCCCGGGTCAGGTGTTGAGCGGCCTCGTCAGGCGTTGCGACCGGTCGCTCCGGACGATCTCGGTCGGCGATCCCGCATCCCTCCGGAAGCTCGAGGAGACTCTCTCTGCCGCCTGACTTTTGCTCCCTTGAAGGCAAGGTCGCCCTCGTCACCGGCGGTTCCCGCGGGATCGGTGCTGCGATCTGCCGCGAGCTTGGCCGGGCCGGCGCGCGCGTGGCGGTGAACTACCGGTCGAACGCGGAGGCCGCCGAAGCGGTCGCCGGCGACGTCGGCATCGCCGTCGCCGGGGATGTTGCGGATTCCGAGCAGGCGAAGGCTCTCGTCGAGCGGGTCGAGTCGGAGCTCGGCGACATCGATGCTCTCGTCAACAATGCGGGCGTCACCCGCGACACGCTGATCGCGCGCATGAGCGACGAGGATTGGGACGCTGTCCTCGATACGAACCTCCGCGGCACGTTCCACATGTGTCGCGCAGTGGCCCGCAAGATGATTCGCCGGCGCACGGGCTCGATCGTCAACCTGACGAGCGTCGTCGGGCTCCATGGGAACGCCGGGCAGGTGAACTACGCAGCGTCCAAAGCCGGAATCGTCGGTCTCACGAAGTCGCTGGCGAAGGAACTCGGGAACCGCGGCGTCCGCGTGAACGCGATCGCGCCCGGCTACGTCGACACGGAGCTGACCGGGGTGCTGCCCGAGGACGTGCGCAATCTGATCCTCGGGAACACGCCGCTCGGCCGGCTCGGGACGCCGGAGGACGTTGCCGGTGCGGTACGCTTTCTGTGTTCGGACGAGGCCGGGTTCGTGACGGGTGAGGTCTTGCTCGTCGACGGCGGCCTGGGGATGTAGGAGGAGGATCTTGGCTGGCGACAACGGACGTCGGCGTGTTGTCGTGACCGGAGTGGGCGCGGTGACGCCGCTCGGGAACACGGCAGAGAGCTTCTGGGAGAATCTGACCGCCGGAAAGAGCGGCGCCGGCCCGATCACGCTTTTCGACGCGAGCGAGTATCCCGTCAGGTTCGCCTGCGAGCTCAAGGGGTTCGACCCGACCAACTGGATGGAGCACCGCAAGGCGCGCCGGATGGATCGCTTCTCGCAGATGGTGCTCGCCGCAGCGAGAATGGCCGAGGCGGACTCGGGTGTCGACGTGGAGGGTGAGACGGAGCGGACGGGCGCCTCAGTGGCCACCGGCATCGGAGGCCTGCACAGCTTCGAGGAGTGCCACTCGACGCTCGTGACCCGCGGCCCGGACCGGGTCAATCCGCTCTCGATCACGGCGATCATCCCGAACATGGGTGCTGCCTGGGTCTCGATGGAACTCGGCACCCGCGGGCCGCTGGCGTCGCAGTGCACCGCCTGCGCCGCCTCCAACATGGCGATCGGCGAGGCGATGGACGCAATCCGCCTCGGCCGCGCGGACGTGATGTTCGCCGGAGGGACTGAGGCCGGGATCTCCGAGGTCGGCATCAGCGGGTTCGGCGCCATGCGCGCGCTGTCGCGGCGAAACGCCGAGCCCGAGAAGGCCAGTCGGCCCTTCGACGCACAGCGGGACGGCTTCGTGATGGGCGAGGCCGCTGGAGTGGTCGTGCTCGAGGAGCTCGAGCACGCGAAGAAGCGGGACGCGAAGGTCTACGCCGAGCTTGTCGGCTACGGCGTCTCGTCCGACGCCCAGCACATCACCGAGCCAGATCCAACCGGCCGTCATCCGGCCCGTGCGATGGCGATGGCGCTCGAAGATGGAGGCGTCGACACCGAACAGATCGATTACGTCAACGCACACGGGACTTCGACGCCGCTCGGCGACGCGAGTGAGACGAGGGTCATCAAGCTGGCGCTCGGAGAGGAGAAGGCGCGGAAGACCCCGATTTCCTCGATCAAAGGCGCCACCGGGCATTGTCTCGGCGCCTCCGGGGCGATCGAGGCGATCGCGTGCATCTTTGCCGCAGGCCGTGACGTGGTCCCTCCAACGATCAACTACGAGGAGCCCGACCCTGCGTGCGACCTTGACTACATCCCGAACGAATCGCGTGAGACGAAGGTCGACTACGCCCTCTCGAACAACTTCGGCTTCGGCGGGCACAACGCCTGCCTCGTCATCAAGAAGTTCACCGGGTAGACCATGCCCGCGCAGGCGCGTTGGGCGAGTTTTGACTGCTACGGGACGCTCGTCGACTGGAACGCGGGGATCGGCTCTGAGCTCGCGCGCCTCTGGCCGGCGGAGGACGGTGCCCGTCTGCTCGAGCGCTACCACGAGATCGAGCCCCGGGTGCAGCTCGACGGTGCGCTCCCCTACCGGCAGGTGCTCGCCGAGTCGCTTCGCCTCCTGGCGGAGAGCGAGGGGCTCGAGCTCGACCCGGCGGAGGAGCAGGCGCTCGGCGATGCGCTGCCGCGGTGGCCGGTCTTCGCGGAGGTGCCTGGTGAGCTTCGGACGCTCCGAGAGCGAGGGTGGCGGATCGCGATCCTCTCCAACACCGATCCAGATCTCCTGGAGGCCTCACTCGAGACCATCGGAGTCCCTGCCGACGTGCGCATCACGGCGAAGGATGCGGGCTCCTACAAGCCCGCGCACGGCCATTGGGAGACGCTCTTCGAGCGCGACGACGTCAACAAGGAGCGACACGTGCACGTAGCGGCGAGCACGTTCCACGACATCGCTCCCGCAGCCCAGCTTGGTGTTCCGGCGGTCTGGATCAACAGGCTCGGCGAGACGAGCGACCTGCCTCGGGCGGGGGAGCTCAAGACGCTCTCGACCCTTGCGGACCTGCTCGACCGCATCCGGCCGGCGTGAGCACCGGCCTCCCGGATGACTTCGAGCTCTCGCGCCCCCGCCCCAAGGATGCGGCGGAGGTTGCGGCGCTCATCGTTGAGATGGAGCTTGTCCAGGAGGGTGAGGCCGAGACGACCCCCGCGGACATCGTGCGCGAGTGGGAGACCATGGACACCGATCAGGACGTCTGGCTCGTACGCAAGCGCGGCAGGATCGTCGGCTACGGCGCCCTCGAACGTCACCCGCGCGGAGTGGTCACTGACGGATTCGTCCACCCAGACTCGACCGGACGGGGGATCGGTCTGTTTCTCGTACGCGCGCTGGAGGCGCGGGCGGGAGAGCTCGAGTCAAAGGGGATGGTCCAGACTGGCGTCAGCCTTCGTGACACGGCCGGCCAGATGTTGCTCGAGTCGGAGGGCTACCGCGGGGCCCGCCGATTCATGCGCATGATCGTCGAGCTCACCGAGCCGCCAGTCATACCCGAGATTCCGGGGGTCGAGGTCCGCAATCTGGCTTCCGGCGAAGAGCGCGCCTTCCACGCCGTCTTCGAGCGCTCGTTCTCCGGAGCATGGGGCCACGTCGAACGCACCTTCGAGGATTGGTGGCTGCGCATGAAAGAGGTGAGTAGCGGCGATCCGGCCATGCTCTTCGTCGCGGACCGGAGTGGCGAGCTGGTGGGCGAGGCCTCCTGTGTTCCGGAGCGGTTCGGCGGTGGCTGGGTCGGAACGCTCGGCGTTCTCCCCGAGTCGCGCGGTCAGGGGATCGGGAGGGCGCTGCTCCAGCGCGCGTTCGCGTCGTTCTGGGAGCGGGGCGAGCGCCGGGTCGCGCTCGCGGTTGACGCAGAGAACGACACCGGTGCAACGCGGCTCTACGAGTCGGTCGGGATGCGGGTCGCCTTCGGGGCGATCACGTACGAGAAGCGGCTAGATGGTTGATCGGCAATCACCGTCCCCGCGGGTACGCCAATTACCGACCGACCATCTCGGTATAGGTACCGTGGGCACGTGAGCCGCCTGCGCGCGCGTTGTCCACACTGTCGCACTCTGACGGCGGTCGCGCTCGAGGGTTCGTACGAATGCCATTCGTGCGGTCGGGAGTTCGACGCCGGGCTCGTCCGCGTGCCGCGCGCTTGGGGAGAGGGCGGCGAGGCCATGGTCGAGGCTGCCTATCTGCCCTTGCCGTATCCCGAGGTCGGCGTCGTCGAGGAAGACACTCTTTCCGAGCAGAATCTGGCGCTGGCAGCCTCGCTTCCCGAGCGGCCGATCGTCCTCGGTGGTTGCTGCTGTTCCCACGTCGGCGCGATCGAAGGGCTCGCTGCACGCCACAATCGGCTCGCTGTCGTCTGGCTGGACGCGCACGGCGACCTGAATACCGTGCAGAGCTCCCCGAGCGGAAACCTCTGGGGCATGCCGCTCCGCATGCTTCTCGACTCGGGGACGATCGCGCCCGAGGACACCGTGCTCGTTGGTGCTCGGAGCCTCGACGCGCCGGAGGAGACCTTCATCGCCGAGAGCGGGCTGCGCCTGGACTACGAGGGCCTCGGCCCTGCCCTTGAAGGAGCTGACGCCGTCTACGTCGCCTTCGACTGTGACGTCCTCGAGCCCGACCAGGAGGTTGTCCCGTTCATGCCGGAGCCCGGCGGGCTGAGCACGGAGGCAGCGACTGCGACCCTGGTGCGAGTCGCCACTGCGAAGCCGCTCGCTGGGGTGGGACTGACGGGACTAACTGCGGCCCCGGGAAACACGGAGCCACTCGCCCGCTTTGCCGCCGCACTCGGCTTCTAACGAAGAGCCTTAAGATACGCCGTCATGTCGAGCGGTATCGACGTCTCCATCGAGCATCGCGGCGACCGCTCCGACCACGGAGGCGGTAAGCATCCGAACACGTGCCCGAAGTGCGGCTCGCATTACCGAGACGACGAGCTGAACGCCAACCTTCGGGTCTGCCCGCACTGCGGCCACCATTTCTCGGTGCGAGCGCGCGACCGGATCGCGCAGCTGACCGACGGGGGCACGTTCGTCGAACATGATGCCGGGCTGCGGTCGGCCGACCCGCTCGGCTTTTTCGACCTGAAGGCGTACACCGAGAGGATCGCGGAGGCGGAGCTGGCGACAGGGCTCGGGGACGCTATCGTCGCCGGCGGGGCATCGATCGAGCGTCGCCCTTGCGAGCTTGCCGTTATGGAATTCGCATTCATGGGCGGTTCGATGGGAAGCGCCGTCGGCGAGAAGATTGCTCGCGCGGCAGAGCGCTCCGCGAAGCGGCGCGTGCCGCTCGTCTGCGTCACCGCCTCGGGTGGCGCCCGGATGCAGGAAGGGATCCTCGCCCTCATGCAGCTTCCGAAGACGGTCAGCGCGGTCGATACCATGCGCGAGGCGCCGGCTCCGCTGATCGTCGTCATGACACATCCCACGACCGCGGGAGTGCTTGCAAGCTTCGCGAGCCTCGGCGATGTCATCGTCGCAGAGCCCGGGGCGCTGCTCGCTTTCACCGGTCCTCGTGTCGTCCAGCAAACGACGCGAGAGAAGCTTCCCGAGGATTTTGGCCTGGCCGAGTCGAACGCTCGCTTTGGTCACGTCGATGCAATCGTCGCCCGTCCCGACCTCCGCCCCTACCTAGGTCGCCTCCTCGCGCTCTTCGACCATGGCAGCTGAGCCGAAAGCCGGCGACACCGAGCAGCTGCGCCTGCGCGAGCGGCTGACGCGGTTGCGTGGGCTCCCTCTCCTCCGCGGTGCTGGAGTTTCGGGCGAGCTTGCGAA